>JAWOGE010000125.1:0-9849 GCA_046497165.1 bacterium
TCCTGAAAGAACTCCCTCCGGCTCCCTCTTTCGCAAAGAGGGAGTGAAAAGAGGAGTGTATGATTTCCCTGTCCTTTCTCTTTGCCAAAGAGAAAGGTGGGCGAACGCTGTGCGTGAGCTCGGATAGAGTTGTGTGAAAGAAAAGGAGGCTGAGGGTCGGGGTTTGTTTTGTAGCGACTCGCCGCTGGCGCGTCGTGATGAAAATGTGGAAGTCTGTAGCGACTCGCCGCTGGCGCGTCGTGGTGGAAAGATTGAAGCTTCCGGCAAATATACTTTTGAGGGCTGATCCCTATCTTTTTCGGAATCCTCAAAATCCCGGCCAATCCCGGTTCAGACAGCAGGGGCGAAAAATTTTTCGCCATTACAATTTTTACAGATATCAGCCTAAGGTCTGTCCGGGAGTCCCTTTTCGAGCTCCATCAGGTCATCTCAGATGCACACCATTTCGGCATATTCTGAACATCTCTGCCCGTTGGTGACCGGATTCAATATAGAAATCCGAAAAGATACAACGGAACAGTTTCTTTGAAACCGCTTTCAATTTCATCAATTGCCAGAAATGAATTTTCAATGCCTTTTATCTGTCTTCGTGTTTTATTTTTACCGCCGACTTCAAAAAGATATGTTCCGTCAACAAAAAAATCTCCTGATTTCGGAATTGTGATTTCGCTCACAACAGTAAGTTGACTGGCAAAAAAGCTTTCCCTCATTGTTCCGGCGTTGCATTCATATGTTTTCTCAGAAAGTGCTCGTATGAGGCTGGAATTGTGTACAAATATCTTTGCCGGTTTTCTCATGGATCTGAATCCGTCTCCTGCTTTTCTGGCAGTGATTATAAGTCCCGCTCTTGTAAGATATTCTATGTAATGATAAACATACTCTCTTGATATCCCGAGACTTTTACTGATTCTATTAATGTTCGGAGTAAACGGTGCAGCGGTAGCTATTATCCACAGCAATTTCTTTATCACCGGCAATTTCGGCTGCGAAAGATTAAAACTGGCAGCAAGGTCTTCAAACACAACTTTTTCTACAACATTTTCAAGTCTTTGTAAATACTCTTCTTTACCTTCAAGAAAAAATGGATAATACCCGTATTCAAGATAATTTCTGAAATCTCTTAAAATAGCAGTCCTCTGTTTGAGCTTCAGAGATATTTCACGATGGCTCCGCAGTATTTCATCAAGTGAAAAAGCATTTAGAGAGTGTCCCGATCCAAAATTTAAAAACTCTCTGAAAGAAAACCCCTGTAATTCATAAGACACAACCCGTCTTGAAAGATCTCCTGCACCTTTTTTCAGTTCTATTGTTGAACTGCCTGAAACCACAATTTTTTTCTCACTGTAAACATCAATAATATTTTTCAGCTCAACTGTCCAGTCCGGATATTTATGTATCTCATCGATGAAAAGTGCCTCGCCGCCGTTTTTAAAATATGTATCAGCAATTTCATACAACCCGTATGAAACCACAAAAATATGATCCGCCGAAATATACAACGCCCTATCCGATGTTCCATACTTTTCGTAATAACGCTGTACCATAAGTGTTGTTTTACCAGTTCCCCGCGCACCGTAAATACAAATTGCCGAAACATCCCAATTTATTTTCTCATACAGATATCTTTTTTCCTCTCTATATTTTTTTTCCGTCACCATATCGTGAACAGAAAGAAGTTTTCGCATCATAGCTATCACTCCGCACAATTATTTTGACAAATCCACTTTACACTATTTTATAGTTTTTGTCAAGTCTACTCTGCAATTTTAATCATAAAAATGCAAAATGTTTCTCCTCTGCCGTGTATACGATGACATAATTTCCCTGCCGTGACCATCCGTAGTGTCCGTGATCAGCAAAACATCAATACCATGTATTTTTAATGGTTTTTATAGAGAGGTGTCACGCAGTGACGGAGAGCATTAAAATCTTCCCCCTCGCTTTTACAAAGAGAGGGGGACCGAGGGGGAGAGTTCTTCAACTGACCTTACCCCGGCCACAACACTGTTTCTCAGAACTCCCTCCGGCTCCCTCTTTCTTCTTACCCTCAGACGCTTTCAGCACCAGCTCCCTGCAACAGGGAGCCGTAAGGGAGTGCAAACAACAACCTGAACTGTTCCCAATCCTTTCTCTTTGCCAAAGAGAAAGGTGGCCGAAGCGAAGCGGAGGTCGGATAGAGTTGTGTGAAATGGAACGGGGCTGGGGATTAGAGGGTTTATTCTTGTAGCGACTCGCCGCTGGCGCGTCGTGGTGGAAAGATTGAAGCTTCCGGCAAATATACTTTTGAGGGCTGATCCCTATCTTTTTCGGAATCCTCAAAATCCCGGCCAATCCCGGTTCAGACAATTATTCAGTCACTCACCATATCCCGTTTAATCATATAATTTTTCACATGCATATATATGGTTTCAAGGGTTCGGGATTTTTCATACACAAGATTGATATAGGCATAGGTGTTTTCATCGTCTTCATATTCATGGGCAAGTTGATTGCGGATCTCTCTCAGCACCATCCAGTCCTTTGCACTGTCAATAACATTCAATTTTTCCAGTCTGTTGAGCATGTCAATAAAAGGCATGTTTTTCACATTTTCTTCACCGAGTGCCATGAGAAGAGCCCTGAAAAGTTTATTTCCCATCCCATCTTGTAATTTTGTAAACCGGAAAATAAATTGATCTATATGTTCGATCTCTGTTTCTGTCAGATTTTTATACCGCTTTACATTCAGTGGCATAAACGGCTCCATATTTTTTCCGGCTCTCTTAATTCTGAAAAGATGTCTGTCGCATTCTCTGATTAATTTTTCCAGTTTTTTCTTAATATATATCATATTTTCACTCCTGTACAACGGGCTTCTTTTTCAATCTCTCTTTCAGGATCTTCAGAAACAATTACATCTATTTTCTGATCTCCGATTTTCTTTTTTAAGGAGATGAGAAACTGAATCTTTTTTTTCAGGATATCACCGGTTTGTTCCGGGATAATATAAAGATCTATATCTCCCCCTTTTTGGGAATCATCAACTCTACTGCCGAAAAGATATACCTCCGCATTTCCGAAAATCTCTTCTGCAGCTTTCTGTATGACTGTTTTTTCATCTTTTGTCAATCGCATTATGTTTCCACAAAAATATAAACAATTTCACTTTTCTTCATATCAATTTATCCGCATTTTTCTCTCACTCAGTAACAAACCCGAGACAAAATTATCTGTCAATTCTGCCTTCCCGCTGTAAATACAACAAATATATTGTATGAAAAATAGGTTTTTAATCAAGTTCGACCCAATATCTTGAGAGATGCATGCCATATGACCTCTCCCCAGACCTCTCCTGAAGCAGGAGAGGGGGAGTTTGCCCTGACAGCAGGGACGAAAGTAACATGAAAACGGATTGAAAAATAAAGACCTATTTGTTGTACTTCACATAAAAGGTAAAACCGAAAGATAGCAGACCCTCTTCAAGAAGCTGTTCGGGAGGATTGGGAAAGGGTGCGGCATTTTTGAAAGCATTCAATGCTTCACGGTCAAGAAAGTCAGCTCCGGAAGCTTCCATTATTTTAATATCTGCGATATCACCTTTGCGGTCAAGTTTGATCTGCAGTCTGGTATATCTGTCGTACTGTCCATATATGTTGCCTCTCGGATCGTTGACAAGATATACCTGCATTGGATTCCAATAAAAACTTACAGCCCGTTTAATACGATTGAAATAATCCGCAAAAACAAAGCGTTTTGTATTGACATCCGTTTTGTCACCTTCTTTTGTTTTGCGAAAATGGTCGTTGGATGGAGAAGAGAGCCGAAACTCTTCCGCCTCACTTTTCAAAAGAAATTTCTGCGATATGGAGCTTTTCCCCGCATATTTTTCACCTGTTTCGTTTTTTTCCGCTTCTCCTTTCAAAAGACCGTCAACAGAATATCTTTCTCCTGACTGGAGATCCCCCTTTTGACCTTCAAAACCTTTTATCTGTCCCTTTTTCACCATTTTTTTATCATCCGAATGTTCTTCGGATTCACCTTCTTTACTTTTTTCTCCGCTTCTTTGAACTGTCCTGGACTCCTGTTTAACGGAACTGTCCGTTTCCCGTTGCAACTTTTTTGAACGCACATCTATTTTTTTGTCAAAAGCGGATCTGCTTTCTTCTTTGACTTTGTTATCATATTCAGCTGAAAAACGAGCTTCTTCAGGCTTTTCCTCCTTTTCAGGACGAGCTGTGTCAACCACCTGTTCCGGTCTTTTATCTTTTTTTCTTTCTTTTTTATCTTCTTCCGGGGTAAATTCCCGTTGGACAGATTCTTCATCGCTGTCTCTGACAAAACTGATTTTTACAAGTTCATCTTCCTCATATTCAGGTAACTCTATCTTCAGAATACTTAGAATTAAAATATGAAAAAATACAGAAAGTAAAAAGAAAAAAACAGGCGGCTTCTTCAGGAAAGATTTTCTATGTTTTTTCGATAAAAATCCAATATCCATTTTTTAACCAGACTGTTTGCTTCCGTAACACTTCCGTGTCTGTCGCTGTATATTATAACAAAATCTTCAAATAATTCACCAATTATTTTTCTGCATTCGGCCACAAGCTTTCCCGGAGGCTCTGAAGAAGGCGGTTCTATGAGAGATGTTGTCATCATCTGAACCATCAGAAAACGGTAAAGAACCTCTCTCATAACAAACACACCATTTTCCTCCAGCATGGAATAGAGCATGTTTTCGAATTTTTTTCTGAAATTCTCTACTTCGAAACACACGGGGTTTTTATTCTGAAGAGTCTTCAGAATCTTCCGAATCTTCAGCTTCTCTGCATCTCCCCTCAATAAGTTCGGTCCCCTCGGGACAGCATCTTCCTCTTCCGGCCGGATAGGTACCTTCGGGACATACAGGTGTTTCAACTTTATCGGAATAGCGGGAACAACTTCCATCCATTATGAAGTTGTAACCTTCCGGACAGCAAAGTTGTCTGTCCACAAGGTGGTTTCCCGGAGGACAGTTGTCCAGAACATCAAAAATAACATCCATACAAACATCGCCATCCTGAATCTGACCGTCAGGACATTTACCTGATTTGTTGTACTCAGATTTGACAGTGAACTCTCCGAGAAGAAGTTCGCCACCGGAAGAGTTTATTTCAGTTGAAAAAAAGTATGTATTATCGTTGAACTTGCGATTTATAAATATGTTGAAAGAATATTTTCCCGGCTCAAGTTCAAGTTTTTTTTCCGTGTTGAATTCAAAAAAGCCGTAATCAACAAAATCGCCACCCTTTTCCACTGTAACAAACATTTCACCGCTGGGATAGTTGTTTTTTATGTCAATTTGAATTTTGTCAGCAGGAATTTCTATCTCCTTGTTGGGGGACTCTTTGAATTCCGGAAGTTCGTGTTTCGGAACAGCGGCTTTGATCTGAGAAATTTTGGATTTAATATGAGGAAGTACTTTGTCCCCATATTTCTCTTTAAATTCAAAAATTTTCACAAGCTGTTTCACTTTATCACCCTGATTGTTCTGTTCAACAGCTTCTACTTTTCTGTCAAGAAGTGTTTTCTTTTTCTGAACAGGCTCCTGTGAAGCACAAGAAACCAAAACAAATGCCATTGTCATGATAATAAAAAACATTTTCTTCATCCTTTTCTCCCCGAAATATTTTGTCTGTAAAACAAACTACTGCTCTTCTTGAATTTCATTATAAGCAATAAAATCTAAAAATCAACTTAAACCTGAATCGCTTCAACACTTAAACCACTAACCACGAAGACTCTGCAAAACACCAACAATATAAGCTTGTTACAAATTTAACATTGACATGTTTCCAGCTCACTGCTACCATAAGAGCTTGTTTGAGCTTAGGAATCACAGTATGAAATGAAGGAGGATTGAAAATGCCCGCCAGAAAAGAAAGAAAAAATGCAAAACCTTTCACCGAAGTCAAAACTGTACAACTTAAAAAAGTTGAGGGGGACGCTGTCTACAAAGACCTGATAGATATAACGGACTATCAGAAACCCAGTAACAGGCGGGAATGTCTCAAACGCAAACGCCCTTGTCTTTTTGTTTCATGTAAATATCACCTTTTTCTTGATGTAAATCCCGAAACCAAATCCATAAAATTTAATTTTCCGGACAAAGATGCCTGGGAACTCAAAGAGACCTGTGCACTGGATGTCGCCGACAAAGGAGGAGTAACCCTTGAAGAGGTCGGAGACATAATGAATCTCACCAGGGAGCGTATTCGTCAGGTGGAGATGCGTGCCCTCCAGAAACTGAGAAACAGCAGTAAAAAACATAACATAAACATAACCGATATATTTTTCTGATAAGAATCAGTACTGCTCATAAATTTCAGAATGCAGTAGAACAACTCGTACAGGGATTCATTTTATGAAAGGTTATTTCTGAGCGGTCCGAATAAACTCTTTTTTCTTTTTACCCTGTATCTGATGGCGCTTCACGGCGGAAAGCTCCCTTTTTCTTATCCGAACAGATTGCGGAGTAACCTCCACCATTTCATCATCTGATATGAAATGAATAGCTTTTTCAAGAGTCAGCGGAGTAACGGGGCTGAGATTGACAGCATCATCTTTCCCTGCGGCACGAATATTTGTCAACTGTTTGTTTTTGCATGGATTCACATCAATATCCCTGTCTTTGCTGTGCTCTCCTACAACCATGCCTTCGTAGACTTTTTCCCGTGGAGTAATGAAAAGTGTTCCCCGCGGCTCAAGATTTGAAAGTGCGTAGGCAACTGCTTCTCCCTGTCTGTCTGAAACAATTGAGCCACCGGACCTGGACTGAAACTCTCCTTTCCATGGCTCATAACCTTTGTTCAGGCTGTTCATTATGCCCGTTCCCCTGGTGTCGGTCATAAAAATATCCCGGTAACCTATAAGTGATCGTGCCGGTATGGAAAACATAATCCGGACGCGACCGCTGCCTTGATTGATAAGACTTTCCATAACCCCTTTCCGTTGAGAAAGTTTTTCAGTGACCACTCCGAGATACTCCTCCCGGCAGTCGATGGAAAGCTCCACCATGGGCTCCATGAGTATGCCGTCAACAGTTTTCAAAATAACTTTAGGTCGCGTGACACAAAGTTCAAACCCTTCCCGCCGCATCTGCTCCAGGAGAATTACCATCTGAAACTCTCCTCTTCCTTTGACAATAATCGAGTCCCGCTCACCCGAATCCTCAACACGGATTGCAACATTGAGCATGGTCTCTTTCACCAGGCGTTCTTTTATTTTGCTTGATTGCACAAGAGACCCTTCACGACCGCTGAAAGGCCCGGTATTGCTTGAAAATGTCATGCTGACTGTTGGTTCATCAACGGAGATTCTCGGAAGTGCAATCGGGGCTTCTTTTGTGGCGATTGTATCACCGATATGAACATCTTCAACACCGGCAAGCAGTACAATATCTCCAGGTTTTGCTTCAGATGTTTCCACAAGTGACGGCCCCTGATACACATCAAGACGAGTAATTTTCAGCGGAACGATCTGTTCTTTTCCGATACAGACCATGGGATCCTGTATGCGGGCTTTTCCATGAGCAATTCGTCCGACAGCAAGTCTGCCGAGATAATCACTGTAGCTGAGATCGGTGACAAGCATCTGAAAGGGAAGGTTCGGATTGTATTCGGGAGCAGGTATGTGGTTAGTAATGCCGTCAAGCAGATCATGAAGATTTTCACGGGATTCATTAAGAGACGGAGTTGCTATGCCATCACGGCCTACAGCATAGAAAAGAGGAAAATCCAGCTGATGTTCATCGGCGCCAAGATCAATAAAGAGGTCGTATATTTCATCGAGCACTTCCTGCGGACGGGCATCAGCCCTGTCAATTTTATTTATTATGACCATCATGGAAAGCTCTGCTTTCAATGCTTTTTCAAGTACAAATCTTGTCTGGGGCAGAGGTCCTTCCGATGCATCAACAAGAAGAATTGCTCCGTCAACCATGCTGAGTGCCCGTTCTACTTCAGCACCGAAATCGGCATGACCGGGAGTATCGACAATGTTGATTTTTACATCTTTCCATTTAATTGCACAGTTTTTTGCCGCAATTGTAATACCGCGTTCCTTTTCAAGGTCCATGGTGTCCATAAGTCGTTCAGACACTTGTTGATTTTCGCGAAACAAACCGCTCTGACGAAACATAGCATCCACAATAGTTGTTTTTCCATGATCCACATGCGCAATTATGGCGACATTTCTTATTGACTGATTTGAAGTTGTGCTCGGCATCTATTTTCTCCCTGAAGTTCGTTCTACCTTACATTGGCGAAGCTATAGTAATCAGAAATATGAAAAGTGCAATAGACAAATCATTTTTTGCAAATTTGTGACATTCCTGAGCCCATTCTTGAAAATTTGCAATGAATAACTAATCACATATAATTCAAAACTGGTTTAACCATTTATTGTGGAAAATGAGAACAACAGCTTTACTACTTGCCGGCGGTTGCGGAAAAAGAATGGGAGCGAAAATACCGAAACAGAACATAAAACTGGAAAACAAAGCTCTCTTTGAAATTACAGCTGAGCGCTTCAACCTTTTCAGTTGTATAGATGATATAATTTTTGTGGGAAATAAAATTTTTCTGGACAAGTATTACGAAAAGCTGAAAAAGCTGAAAAAGATAAAAGGTGTGCTGCCGGGTGGAAAAGAAAGAAGCGATTCTGTTTTCGCGGGTCTTCTTTTCTGCACTGGAAACCCTCCCGATTTTGTTGTAATTCACGATGTTGTCAGACCATTTGTAAGTGAGGAATCCGTTGAAAAATCCATAAACGCCGCTGCATTGACCGGAGCATCAGCTGTAGCCCTGCCCTCTGTTGATACAATTTACGAAGTCGAAAACGGTATGCTTGTCTCGGTTCCCGAGAGAAGTCGCATGTATAATGTTCAGACTCCCCAGACTTTCAGTTTCAGCAAAATAATGGATATTCACAAAAAGTTCAGGAGAAACGGCGGAAAAACAACAGATGATGCAAGTCTTGCTCACAGATTCGGAATTCAGGTCACCATAGTCGGAGGGAACTCTGAAAACATAAAAATAACCTCACCGTCAGACATCTCTTTGGCAGCAGCCATTTACAAACGACTTTCAGAGGTGAAATGAGCGATAAAAAAAGTATTATACAAAGCATATCCGGCGAAAAAATATCGCCCCGAACAGATGGACAGGCAACACTTGTTCAAAGCATCCGAAAAAATAAAATAATATTCGTCAACGGTCCTGCAGGAACTGGAAAAACATTTATTGCGGCGGCCATGGCTGTAAAAAGTTTCAGAGAACGCCGTGTGGAAAAAATTGTTCTCAGTCGTCCCGCAGTGGAAGCGGGAGAACGACTGGGCTTTCTTCCGGGAACTGCCGAAGAAAAAGTGGAACCCTATCTTCAGCCTTTGTACGACAGTATCGATTCGTTTTTTTCCTTTGAGGACTCAAAGCGAATGCAGCAGGACAAAAGTATAGAGGTTATTCCTGTTGCTTTTATGAGAGGCAGAACTTTCAGAAACGCTTTCATAGTAATTGATGAAGCACAGAATCTGACTCCTCTTCAGATGAAAATGTGTCTGACAAGAATAGGAGAAGGGAGTTGTATGGTTGTAACCGCCGATACTTCACAGAGAGATATTCCCGGAACAGTTTCCGGATTTAACGATGCTCTGAACCGTGTCTCTTCCGTAAAAGAGATCGGTCATGTTGAACTGGGGCCTGCAGATGTAATACGATCAGACATTGTACGCCGTATAATAGAAGCTTACAACAGGATATAACCATGTCTCTGAAAAAAAACGGTAAAAAAAACATAAAGAATGTAAAAAGCAGTATAACGGAAAAATTAGAAAAA
>JAWOGE010000130.1:0-13063 GCA_046497165.1 bacterium
AGCAGAGCTGCCGTTGAGCCATTCATGAAGAAATCCTGCGGCGTAAAGATCTCCCGCACCTGTAGAGTCTACTTTTTCTGCGTTTATGGGAGGTATAACATGCTTTTTTCCTCCGGATGCAACTATGGAACCTTCCGATCCCAATTTTACAACACAAAGGTCACAGGCTTCAGAGAGGTGATCAACACTTCCTGAAATATCACTATCTGCATAAGCAGTGGCTTCATCTTCATTGGCAAAAATTATATCAACATAATTTTCGGTAATATCTCTTAAAAAACCCAGGTTTTCCTGAACAATATTAAAACTGGCAAGATCGAGGGAAACAGTTGTTCCTGTATCGTTGCATATGTTCATAATTCTTTTGACAAGTTCGTGATTCTGCACAAGATAGCCCTCTATGTGAGCCAAATCATACTCTTTTATGGTTTCTCTTGATATATCATCAGGAGAAAGAGAAAACGCAGCTCCGAGATATGTGGCAAAAGTTCTTTCCTTATCAGGAGGTATGATAGTAAAAGCACATCCGGATTTCATTTCAGAAACAGAAAGATGAGGAGTTACATCAAGTTTTTTCAAACCTTTTTTGAAAATATCACCATAGCTGTCTTTGCCGATTTTTCCTATAAATCCTGTGCTGTTACCCATCCGGGCAAGTCCTCTTATGGTATTTGCGGCACACCCACCGGGAAGGTACTGTTTTTTCAAATTAGCTGTGGCTTCAGAAAGAGGAGAAACCAACTTGTCCTCTATAAGATTCATGGAACCCGGTTCAAAACCGTATTTTTCAAGAATTGAATAATCGGGAGCTTTTACGAGGATATCTGTCAGTGCGTTGCCTATTCCCAATATCTTTTTCATAACATCCTTGTAGAGTGCTTAAAAAACCGTTTTATTTTACGATTTTAATGCGCCCCATCTCCGGTTTTTCAAACTTTTTGTGCTCTTTGAGATATTCAACAATCATTGCCGGAACATTATATCCAGTATCTTTTTTGGAATGAAGTTTCCTGAGAAGAGGATACCCGTCTCCGCCTCCGGCAAGAAATGAATTCGTTGCGAATTTATATTTTTTGTTCTCTTTCAGAGGTTTTCCATTTATTGTAACATCAAGAGCCGCACCCTGATAAAGTTTCAAAGAGATTCCCGAAACCTGAAGAAAACCTCCGGCTCCCGGACCTTTTTCAGCAAAATTATCAAGAACTTTCCGAAGGTCAGATCCTTTTATCTCACCCACAAAAACAGTGTCACTGAAAGGGAACATGGAGTAGATATCTCTTTCGGTTACATCGCCTTTTTCAAGACCTTCTCTTATGCTGCCTGCGTTGAAAAAGGAGATCTCTGCATCAACCCTGTTTTTCATTATATCTGCTATTATATTGGCAAGTTCAGACTCCTTGTGTCTTACAACATCCCTGTTGCCAGCGAGGTTTCTATCCAATTTGGCTATGGGGGTGTCGGGAAAATCACATTTAAAACCATCCAGCATTTTGAGCATGGTCTTGTTTTGTTCAATTTTTTTACCCATATATTCATAGGAAACTTTTCCGTCTTTTACAGCTTTTCTTTTGAGGTTGACAGGGTAAAGTTTATAAGAGGTCCTGATGATTTTTTTGTCTTTCAAATAAAAATCTATTCTGCCGACCCATTTACCCATTCCTCCTGTCTGAGCTATGTATGTATTTCCTATTTTCACGGGAGCAGTAAGATTTCTCTGAGTATGTCCCCCAACTATGAGGTCAATGGCAGGAACTGTCTTTGCAAGATAGTTGTCTCCGTAATATCCGTCAAAACTTTTATCCGTATCGTAATATCCGAGATGACTTGCAACTATAATCAAATCATTCTGTTTTTTCAGCAGTGGAATCCTGGTTTTAGCTTCCTGTATGGGATCTGTCATTATGAGTTTGCCTTCCAGTCCTGATGCTGTTATCTGTTCTGTTTCCCTCGTAGTCAGACCTATTATTCCGACTTTGAGTCCGTTGGAAAACTTTTTCTGAATGTACTCCTCTCCAATGGCTTTTGTTCCTTTTTTTGTATAGATGTTTGCAGAAAGAAAAGGGAATTCCGCAGTTTCTTTCATCTTTTCAAAAGTATCTATGCCGAAATCAAATTCATGATTACCGATTACCATACCGTCATAACCTATATAATTCATCCCTTTTATCATAGGAAGATTGTCACAGACATTACTTCTCGGTTCTCCCATGGTTATATCTCCACCGGAAAGTATCAGAATGTTGCCGCCCTTGCCTTTTACCTCCCTGCGTATCTCATTTATTATTGTCAGCCGTGCCGGAAGACCTCCTATGCCGGGATTGTCCGGTTCATCAAAAGCCCAAGCCATTCCGTGACTGTCATTTGTAAAAAGTACTGTCAGCAAATCATCCGCATCTTTTGCCGTAAGCGAAATAAAAATTAAAAGCGATATGCACAGAAAAATGACTTTTTTCATTTTTGTTCTCCTTTTGTATATGATTTCAATCCATCTAATATATCAAAAATTTCATCATAAGTATATATCGATTTAGAAGAATAAGTCAAATACCTCTCAGAATATTTTATATAACTGTCTGCAGATTTTTTAAAAAAGGCTCGCTCTTCGGGTTTAAGTTCTCGTTTAATTTCAGCAGGATTCCCTGCAGCGAGAACACCTTCGGGGATGGTTGTTCCCGGTTTTAAAACAGAACCCGCCGCCAAAATAGAATGATTTTTTACCCGGCATCCGTCAAGCAGAACGGAACCCATTCCAATCAAAACATTGCTGTCTATGACAGAACCATGCACTGTGACGGCATGTCCCACTGTGACATTGTCTCCTATTATTGTTGGAAATTTCTCAGTTGTCACATGAATACACGAGTTGTCCTGAATGTTTGTTCCGGAACCTATTTTAACAAAGTTCACATCTCCTCTTATTACTGTTCCAAACCAAACGGAAGAAAAATCACCCACTGTTATATCTCCGGACAGAACAGCATTTTTGAAAATAAAAGCTTTTCTGCTTATAACGGGTATTTTATCAAGGTAATTCAAAATCATACTTAACCTTCAAGCTATTTCAAAATTATCTCTGGAACGATTTTTAACATTGTACATGGCTTTATCTGCTCTTGCAATGATATCTTTATAGTTTTTGCCATCTTCAGGAAATGAAGCGGCACCGAGACTGGCTGTTATTTTTATCTCTTTTTTGTTTATTGTAAACACATGGTTTCTGATGTTTTGCCAAAGTCGTTTAACAACATGATAACAGTTTTCTTTAGATGTATGGGGAAGAAAAATTACAAACTCATCTCCGCCATATCTGAAAGCCATGTCGGCACTTCTGAGAAGTTTTTTTATCTGTTTTCCGAACTCCTTCAGCAGTTTTGAGCCTGTAAGATGTCCGTATGTGTCATTAATCTGTTTGAAAAGGTCAATATCTATAAATATCAGCGAAAAATCAGTATGGTAGCGTGCCGCTTCAAGAGAGCTTTGTTTTATAACTGAAAAAAGATGCCTGGTGTTGTACAGCCCTGTGACATCATCTATGATGGTCAGTTTTTTAATATCTTCTATTTTGGATATTTTTTTTACAGCTTCACGGATGATGTCAACCATTAGGAATATGTTCTTCTCGTACTCTTTTTTTTCTAAAACGACAGCATCCACAAAATACCAGCCCTCCACTTTTATTTTTGTTTTCTCGGCAGTTTCAAGAGGAAAAAACACAAATTCTTTATGCCCGAAATCGAGCAGAGAAAAAGCTTTCTTCTTGAAAAAACAATCTGTGGGTATTTCAGATATTTCAGAGGGTGCCGGTTTAGGGAAATGGTTCCAATCTTTTACCGGAGCAGCGGCATCAACATAATAACCGTCTCTTTTTTTTGTAATTATACCGTTTGGAACACCTTTGAAAACATTTTGAGATATTTCCGTTATTACGGAATAAAGAAAAGGGAATTCGTCAGCATCGAGCAGTTTTCTTACTGTACTTATAACAGGAAAATCCAAAAATCACTCCTTTTCAGCGTTGTTTTTTTCTTCTTTCTCTTCCAGAACCTTGTCGGAATCACTTTTTATATTCACCAGAGAAAGCATAACGGAAAGTAGTCCCGCTGTCAATGTGATCCAGAATATGTAGGGACCGTATGTTACCTGTGCCACTTTGTTGTTTGCACTCATGTATTTTGCAGTAATGGAGTCTCTTTTTTCCGGAGAAATGGATCTCCATTTCTCTTCAAGTTGTTTTTTCTCAGAATCTGAAAGCCCATAATGTTCTTTGGTAAGAAGTTTAATTACCGGGTTTTCCTTTTTGAGTTGTTCCAACTTATCAATGGTTTCTGCTTTTGTTGTGTATATTCCTATGAGAGCAATCAAACTTACTATAAAAACAATACCGCCCCAACGAAATCTGCGAGTTAAGTAAATTTTTTCGAATTTTTTCATAATGAAATTTCCAGTTCTATTTTACCGCCTTCAAAATCCGGGACATATCTGCATACGCCATCACAGACATATCCGCCTTTCTGCTTTCCGTAGTATACAGAAGTTTTTAAACATTTGTAGGAAAAACCTATTTTTCCTCCCGGAAAAAATCTGCTTGTATCGGCATTGCTGTCAAGTTCCCAGTAACGATGGTTGTCCCAATATGTGAGATAAAAAGAAGCGGTCAAGCTGTTTTTCCATGAAAAATTGGCTGAAAAAGCGTTTTCAATGGCTCCATCATTTTTTTTAATACCGAGATCATGAAGATCTTTTATGTAAAATTTGTTGGAAAATTTCAATGATATTTCACTGAAGTGTGTTCCAGCTTCAATTCCTGCATATATCCAGCGCTTGTAGTAATCATCTTTTTTTCTGTTTGCCTTATGAATGCCGAAGTCGGCGGAAGTTTTCAATGATGAAAATTTTTTATCAACTCCGACTCCTATGAAATAAAATTTTTCGTCAAAATAGGATATATTTCCGAGTTTATCAAAGGGCAGCGTATTTTCAAGCGGTTGCCCCATGGTGAATTCAACAGAATAAAGAGCTTCGGTAAAAGATGTGTCATTGAAAGATATAGATGCCCGTACCGCCTGAGTGTCAAACTCGTTGGCCAGAGCTGTTGTTTCAGGAACAAGGGAGGGAAGATTGAAGTATCTTCGTTTGAAATCGGGATTTTCAAGAAGAAGATGATTCATGTAGTACTTTTCGTAGCGTTTTGCTTCAAGTGTTAAAGAAAGACGGTTCCCGGATATATCAAACCATTTCAGAGCTGAAATATGAAGAGCGTGAGCTCCTGAAAAATCGTGGGAAAAAGAGTTCTTTATTTCAGGAGGCATGTCCGGAGGCTCGTTTCGGTCTGTATATTTTCTCATGGCATAGGGTGCAGCGGCGGCACTGAAATTGATTCGTGAAGATGGTATGATATTTACCAGAGAAAGGTTTGTTCCCGCAATGTGAAAAAACGATTCAATTCTTTTGTTGTCATAATCATAATCAGGGTTGAATGGGAGATAAGCAGCTCCCAGATATGAAAGCGACAACTTTATTTTGCGTTTATATATCCAGTACCCGATTTCCGAACCCCATATGAAGTCATCTGTCATTTTCATGCGTTCATTTGTATCAGGAGCTCTTATTTCCGGATTTGCTTTTCCGCCGAAAATCTGAGCTGAAAGAGATTTTTTTCTGTAAATAAAATCAAGCCCCCTTAAAGTGTTGTCTCCATAAACAGGGTCATTTTTCATGGAAAGCAGCATCCCCCTGTTCATGGTTTTGTGAAAATCGCCTGCCCTGATGGAAAAGTTTCCTTGACGGGTATGTACATAAACTCTGTTTATCCAGTGTTCCCAGCCGTGGTTGAAAATTTCATCAGAATAACGGTAGGAGTGTCCGCTGAGATTATCATTATCTTTTTTTATGAATACGAGGCCCGTTTTCTGAAGACCGAAACGGGTTTTTTTCCACTTCAGTTCGGCTCCTGTTTCTGTTTCGAGGGATGCATAGCTATCTTTGTAAGCGTACTCATTGCGTTGAAAATCTTTATGGACAGTTCCTTTGTTTCTGGAAAAGAAACTCCATTTTACAGGAGACTTTTTCTTTCTATCAGTTTTTTCATCCTCAACGGAGACCTCTTTCTGTTCAATTACACTCTCTTTTTTAGTCCGAGTTTCGCCATTTTCCTTTGTTTCCTGTTTTTCTGCAAATAAATTCACAGGAATAAAAAGAACTATAAAAATGAGAATCATATAAAAAATTTTCATAAAACTATTCTGATATCAGTTTGTCGAGTTTTTGTTTAAGCTTTATTTCATCACCCGGCTTGTATCCCTCGTGGGTAAACACCACTTTTCCGTTTTTTGACACAATCATGGAGTAGGGAACGGTGTCGCCTCCGGGAATCATTGACTGAACCGTGTTGCCTGAAGGATCAGTAAGAACAGGATAAGGCAGCATCATTCTGACAACCTGTTCCTGAACTGTCGCAAAGTTTTCTTCCGTATCTGTTGCCACGGCTACAAACTCCACATCGCTGCTGTATGAAGGATAGATATCTCGCAAATTTTCCAGCTCTGTTTTACATGGGTCACACCAGCTTGCCCAGAAAGCTATCAGAAGATGTTTTTTTCCTCGAATAGCATCAAAAGAGAAAGATTCTCCCTCAATGGTTTCAAGGTCAAGTGAGAAATCACCCCGTGCATGCTCTTCAGAAACCTGATTGTTTTCTGCGGAAATCTTTCTGTTTTTCGAAGCCCCGGTTTCAGGTGTCGCACAGGAAAAGATTGAAAAGAGGAACAGCAAAAACAGAATAAAAAAGAGATTTTTCATTTTATCCTCACGCTATGAAAACTTTAAAAGAGATTTTATTTCAGTTTTTTCAGCCAGTATTCAATCCGTTTTTCCTCGTTCATGGGATTGATCTGGTTACCCTGAAAATACTGAACTATTTCCATGGTTCTTCCGTCAATAAGCACATTTATGGGGACAGCTCCTTCAGGCGAATATGTGAGAAAAACTGTGTTTGTATTGGAAGAATCAAGATACCCCCATACCCAGTCGGCTTTTTCTCCGTGTTCGTAAGCGATCCCTTCCTTCTTGCTTTCCAGGTCATTAGGTTCATTGTAACCTCCTGCGATAACACTTATAATCTCGAAACCCTGTTCCACATACTCCTCTTTGTAGATTTCCGGAAAATATTCCAGCTCGTCCATACAGTAGGGACATGTGTATGTTCCGAACATCAGCCATATGAGAGTTCTTTTCTGATAAAATTCAGCAAGAGCCCGCTTGTTTCCTTCAATATCATAGAAAATAAAATTTCTTGCGATTTCCCCGCTGACTTTGGATGATGAAGAATCGTCTCCGGGATATGTCAGATCTTCAACGACTACAGAATCATCGTTTTGTTCCCGGTCCGGATTTTCGTTGTTGTCGTCGTTCAGTTCATTTTCATTGGAATCTTTGTTGTCTTCGTTGTCAACATCGCCACATGACACAGCCATAACAAAAACAGCCAAAGAAATAACGAGCAATTCTAAAATCTTTTTTTTCATAACAACACCTTTTTTAATGATTTTTATTCTGTTTTCAACATCGTTACCGTTATATTGTCTTTACCACCGTTTTTGTTGGCGGTTTTTATAAGCTCTCCGGTGGTTTCTTTCAAACTTCTGTTTCTGCTGAGAATTTCCGAAATTTTTTCGTCACTTACCATGTCACTTAAACCGTCTGAACATGATAGGTATATTTCCTCGGGAAGAACCTCTCTTTCCTGAAGATCCACAACAACATTCTCTTTCATACCGAGAGCACGCATAATAACATTCTTGTGAGGAAATTTTTCAGCCTGCTCTTTGGTTATCTGCCCGGCTCTTATATATTCATTGACGAGAGAATGATCTTCAGTGATCTGTTCCAGTTTTCCTTTGTAAAAACGATAGCACCTGCTGTCTCCCACATGGGCTACATAAAGTCGGTTTTCCTCTCTGTTTACAAGAAGGGCCACTATGGTTGTTCCCATGCCGTTATAAGATGTGTTATCCACCGATGCACGATAAATTCTACGGTTCGCAAATTTTATACCCACTTTCAGCTTGTTTGCTTCAAGAGAATAGTTGGGGTCAAGTTTATAGGGCCATGTCATATCCTCATCTTTTCTTCCCGCCCGAAAGAACTTTATTATGGTCTCTATGGACATGGCACTGGCTATTTCACCGGCATTATGTCCTCCCATCCCATCGGCTACAATGAAAAGCCCTTCATCGGAAAGAACAGCAAAGCTATCTTCATTAAGTTCTCTTTTATTACCTACATCGGTCTGGCCGTAACTGTAAATTTTCATATATTACTCCGTAACTATATTTATTTCAGGACCTGTTTCTATTTTCAGTGTTCCTTCCGAACTGTATATATCTCCGTCCAGTGTATAACGAAAAGATGTTTCAGAATGGACGGTAAAGCTTTTTCCCACAGCATCATCAACTGTGTCCGGCGGAAGAGAAAGTCCTTTCCACGCTCTTATCATATGCATTAAAACTCCGGGGGTTTCGTGAAAAGCGAGAAAATGAGCTCCTTTGTTCTGTCTCGCTCTGTGCATAAGCTCAAATCCGAGACCGACCTGTTTGAGAGTACTTATCATTGAAGCTATATATTTTCCGGGACGATAGGAGTAGTCATTCACTTTAAAAACATACTCCTGAGGGTTGAAAAGTTTTTTAAAATAGTGTCCCTTGACAACTGCAGAGGAGGCAAGTTTAAAAATAGCTTTCATTGCTGAAACAGGTGAGGGATTGCCGGAGCTGTGATAGATATCCATGAAATCAACAACAGAACCTGTTCCGCACATGAATCCATATTTGTTCCCGTCTACACAAAGAAGAGGAATGGGTGTAGTAGAAAAAGAATCTTTTTTCTTTGATTTTTCTACAATTCTTTTCAGTATTGAAAAAGTATTTCCCCGTATTTTTAAATTTGTAGCTGTCTGATTCATTGTTCCACCCTTGAGAACAGCTATATCGGGCAGTTTATCTTTGCCGAAAATTGATATCAGTCGGGACAACGCTATATGTACAGTCCCGTCACCACCGTTTATTGCAATGATATTAACACATTCAGAACGCATTTTTTCAAGGGCACCATCCATCTCAGGTATAGTGGAAGGAAACACGGCCAGCGATCTTTCCGGAACAAGCTCTCTCAATTTTTCAAGCCTGTGAGGATGCTTTCTGTTTTGCTTTGAATAGGGATTTGAAATCACACCGATTCTATTCATTTGTCCTCTCTAAGAAACTGCAACATCACAAGTATACAAATAAGATCTCTTTTGTCAATATAGCTCAAAGTCGCTGTGTTTTTGGTTTTTTTTGCAAGATTCAGAAGGTAAATAACGAAAATTTGTTTTCCGGAGTTTTTCAGTTATAATTTCCCGGTTTTGGCGTTTTTTTTCAAACGGGAGATTTTCATGAAACTTAAAATTGCTTTTCTCATATTGATTTCAGGTTTTTATCTTTACTCAGAGCAACCGGAGGTTAACGCACGCCGATATAAGGTGTCTCCTTTCAATGAAGGCTGGTTTTCTCTCATTGATGCTTCTCCCGGTGATGCCGGTGTCTTAAATGCCGGATTGATGTTTTATTACGGCAAAAAACCGGTTGTCACAGAGTATCCTTCTGGAAAAACAACGGTCATAGACAACCATATCAACGCTGATTTTTCTCTGGCCTGGGGCATAAACCACTGGTTTGATATGGCGATCAGTGTTCCTGTTGTTCTTTTTCAGGATGGCAAAGGCGTTTCTTCAGAAAAGAGGTTGCCTTTTATGGGGCCCGGAGATATATCCGTAATGCCGAGGTACAGACTTTTTTCCGTACTTGAAAATCTTTTTTCAGCCTCTTTTCTTCCTGTTTTTTCACTTCCCACAGGATCTCAAATGAACGCGGCTCTGGGAAGTTCCTCTTTTGTTTTTTCTCCCACCATGGCTTTTTCCATGGAAAGCGACAAAGTTACTGCTGCTCTGAACCTGTATTACAGAATAACGGCAATGCAGACGAGCGGTGATAGTCAAATGGGTTCGGAAGTCGGCCTTTCCACTGGATTTTCAGTTCATGTCATAAAGGAAAAGTTTGATATTTTTACAGAGTTTCTGATATCTTCAATGACATACGCTTCTTTCCCGGATGAAGGTTCTTCCGCTGAAATTATCGGAGGTGTAAACTTGCTTCTGCCTTTTGAGCTTAAAGTTTCCTGCGGTGGAAGCGGAGGATTTATTTCAGGGTTCGGCACACCTGCTTTCAGGGCTTTTTGCGGTGTTTCCAAGGAGTTTGATCTGGCAAAGAAAGATAAAACACCGAAAAAACTTCAGGAAACAAACACAAAGGATAAAATTCCGGAAAAAGATGAGCCGTCTGAAAAAAAACCGGACTCTGCTTTAGAAAAACCTGTAAACAGAAAAAAAACAGCTGAAACTGAAGATGTAAAAAAATCTGAAGAAACAAAAAAAGAGCCCGGATCAACTGAAAACATTGAAAAAACTGATGGACCCGAAGAAAAAAAATCTTCTGCTCCCGTTAAGAAAAAAAGCTCTCCTGAAGTAAAAAGAGAACAGAAGGCTTCCGCAAAAAAACCTGAGACAATTACCGATCCCGGTCGCAAAAGGGCTTCTTCGGAATCGGGGAAACGCATAGGAGAAACCATACTTTTTGTCTCGAACTCTTCGAACATACGAAGCCGGTATGAGCTGCCTGTGGAAAAAGTTGCCGTTGTTCTGAGTTCCAATTATATGCTTAAAATAAAAATTATCGGCCACAGAGATGAAAAAGAGAGAAAAGGCATGGGTATTAAGCGGGCTCGTGCAGTCAAACGATATCTTATTAAAGAAGGTATTGAAGAAAACAGAATCAAAGTTGTTTCCAGGGGGGCTCCCCGTCCTGCAAATAAAGGTGACACGGAAAGAGACCGGAGAGAAAACCGGCGTGTTGAATTTTATATCATAGATTGAAAAAACCATGCTTTTTAACTGTGAACACAAATGTGACAAAGCTCGTGCGGGAGTTATCCGTACCTTGCGAGGCAACATAGAAACACCGGTTTTCATGCCTGTTGGAACAAAAGGTTCGGTGAAAGCTATGACACCGGAACAGCTTATTGAAACAGGAGCTGAAATAATTCTGGGAAATACCTACCATCTTTTTCTCCGTCCCGGACATGAGGTTGTGAAAGAACTCTTTGGTTCCATACACTCCATGATGAACTGGAATCGACCGATTCTTACCGATAGCGGAGGTTTTCAGGTTTTCAGTCTTTCCTCTCTCAGAGAAATAACAGAGGAGGGCGTTCTTTTCAGAAGTCATATCGACGGCTCGAAACAATTTATAAGCCCCGAACTTTCCATAGAGATACAGGAGTCGCTCGGATCGGATATAATGATGGCTTTTGATGAGTGTCCGGAACTTCCCTCTACACCCGATTATATGAAAAAAAGCATGGATCGCACAACAAGATGGGCAAAAAGATGTCTGGAAGCAAAAAAAAGTGACAACGCACTTTTCGGAATTTTTCAGGGCGGTGTTGACATTGAAATGAGAAAATATCATCTGAAAAAAATGGCAGAGCTTCCCTTTGACGGAATTGCCGTAGGCGGTCTGAGTGTGGGTGAAGCTAAAAAAGATATGTACTCTGTGCTTGAAAAGATTGTTTTTATGATGCCCGAAGAAAAACCCCGTTATCTTATGGGAGTGGGAACTCCGAGAGATATAATAAAAGCTATCTGTGAAGGTGTTGACATGTTCGATTGTGTAATGCCCACTCGCAACGCAAGAAATGGCCAGCTTTTCACAAGTCTGGGAAAATTGACAATACGCAACGGTGTTTTTCGTCATGACACACAAGCACCCGATCCGGAATGTAATTGCTACACCTGCAGAAATTATTCAAGGGCATATCTCCATCATCTTTTCAGAAATAAGGAGATCCTGAGCTCAGTACTGAATACAATTCACAACATATCTTACTATGTAAAACTGGTCAAAAATGCCCGTGAAGCAATTATAAACGGGAATATTGAAACTTTCAGAAAAAAGGTTTTTTCCGTATATCCCAGATGATATCCCGACTTTTATCAGGAACGGATTTTGCAAGTATATCCCCGGTTTTTTCACATGGGGAATAGTAATGGTAAAAGAAGACGAAAACGGTCAGGAGAAGACCGAAGAAGCGACGCCGCGAAAGTTGCGGGAAGCTCGACAGAAGGGACAGGTTCCCAAATCAAAAGAGTTTCCCGCAGCTCTTACAATGCTGGCAGCGGTGTTATTTGCTTCGTTGCTCGGAAAACAATTTATTTTTGAGATAAGCAGAATATTTGAAAACTGTTTTACTCACATAAAAACAGGGAATATCACTATATTTACACTCATAACTTTTCTAAAGGAGATTGTCCCCGGTTTTGCTCATTACCTTATAGGATTTATGCTTTTTCTTATGATCATGGGAGTTGCGGGGAATCTGGCCATGAGCGGGTTTGTTTTCAGTATGGAGTCCATAAAAATAGATTTTACGAAAATAAACCCTGTAAAAAAATTCAAGGAAATATTCATGTCGGTGAACAGTTTTGTGGAGCTCCTCAAAGGTGTTCTGAAACTAACAGTTTTTGTTCTTCTATCAAGCTGGATAATAATATCTCACAGCAATAAAATTATGTCCTCGGGCAAACTTTCGACAATGGGAATAATATTTCAGCTCGGTGAGATTTTTATAAAAATTCTTCTTGCCGGACTGCTTTTTTACCTTCTCATAGGAGCTTTTGATATTATCTACCAGAAGTGGAAATTCAAAGATGAGATGAAAATGACAAAAAAAGAAACTAAAGATGACCATAAAAACACCGATGGCGATCCTAAAATGAAAAGCGAAAGAAAACGCCGTGGCCGGGAGATGCTTTCTCAGCATTCAAAAGATGAGGTAGAAGGTGCAGATGTTGTTATAACAAACCCTACACATTATGCTGTTGCTCTGAAGTATGACAAACAAAATATGGCGGTTCCCCGTGTGGTGGCAAAAGGAAGTGATTTCATGGCTCAGCAGATAAAGCTTATTGCAA
>JAWOGE010000140.1:0-14976 GCA_046497165.1 bacterium
TTCTGAATATTTATCCAGTTCATCGACAGGAATGTCGGTTTCCCGGGCTTCCATTCCCAGTTCGTTTTCAGCAAGATGTATGAGAGAGTATTTTGTTATGCTGGGAAGTATTGAAGGTGAAGCGGGTGTTTCAAAAACATTGTCTTTTGTAATGCCGAAAAAGTTTGCGGCTCCTACCTCTTCAATTTTGGTATGTGTTGCAGGGTCAAGATATATGCAGTCTGCAAAACCTTTATCTACGGCAATTTTGTGAGCGTACATGCTTGCAGCGTAATTGCCTCCGACTTTGGCACTTCCCGTGCCCATGGGAGCTGCTCGGTCATATTCTGATGTGACAAAATGACAGGGAGCAAGACCGCCGGCAAAATACGGCCCAACGGGAGTAGTGAAAATCGAAAATATGTATTCCGGAGCCGGTTTTACTCCGACATTAGCACCCACACCTATTATATAGGGACGAATATACAAAGAAGCTCCTGTGCCGTAAGGCGGAACAAACTCTTTGTTGGCAGTGACAACTTTTTTAACGGCACGGATAAACTCATCTTCCGGGTAAGGCTGCATGAGAAGAGCTTCCGCACTTTTTTTCATCCTCGCGGCATTCTGATCCGGTCTGAAAAGAACTATTTTGTCCTCTTTGGTTCGGTAAGCTTTAAGCCCTTCAAAACATTGCTGTCCGTAATGAATGGCGGTGGAACCCTCGTGAATTTTAAGATATTCATCGTTTGTGAGTTCTCCTCCGTCCCAGCTGCCGTTTTTGTAATGTGAAACGAAGCGGTAAGGTGTTTTGATGTAGTCAAAACGAAGCTCATTCCAGTTAATCTCTTTTGCCGATGTCATATGACCCTCCTTTATAATAAACGGTTGACAACATAAGATATCTTCAGTATGAACTTATGTCAACTATATCTTGAATCGTCCGACTCTCTCATTGAAAAATGAAAAAAGTCTTCTGTTCTTAGGAAGTTACAAAAATCGCCGATTAACCTTCGGGTGAACCTCAGATTTTGTGTAACTCTTCTGAATCAGAATTCTTTCCCATATTTTCTAACTCAGAATCGAACGATTCAGGTATATGAAGAATTGATCACAGGTTGAAATTATAATCAAGCAGCCTTCAGGATATGTTGACAATTAAACTGTTTTCTGTGAAAATAGCTCTGTCATTATTGAATGCAAATTCACAGCTGAAATACAGGAAGGAGTTTTTATTGTGAAATTTAAAAAATATCAGAGTGTGGGAAATGACTTTGTTATAATTGACAGACCGCTGCTTTCTCCTGAAAAGGTTAAAAAAATATGTGACAGACATTTCGGCATAGGAGCTGACGGGATCCTTTTTTTCAAAAAAAGCAGTGAATTTGATGCGGTTATGAAAATAATGAACAGTGATGGAAGTTCCGCCAAAATGTGTGGTAACGGTTTGAGATGTTTTGTTAAATATCTTGCCGATCATAAAGGATTGTCAAAAGACACTTTAACTGTGAAAACCGATAACGGTCCTCTTTTATGTCACCTTCGTAAAAAAGGTGGGAAAGATGGTAGTAATGGAAATTTGAAAATAGATGTTTCTCTCGGAAAACCCTGCATATTGAAAGATTCTTCCGGGCATCCTGTTTTTGACAGAATTTTTAAATATAAGGAGGATTGTTTCAGAGTTTGCGGGATATCTATGGGAAACAGTCACATAGTATGTTTGAAAAATGAAATGACCGTTGAAGAAGCTCGGAGAATAAGCGGTATTCTGCGTTATGAAAATCCTCTCGGAAAGCAGACAAATGCTGAAGCTGTGTTCAATATTGACAGGGCAAACCGGTCTGTTGAAATTATAGTCAATGAATACGGTGCGGGATATACTCTCGGATGCGGAACAGGAGGCGGAGCGGTTTTTCATGCACTTTGTGAGTCGGGAATTGCAGAAAAAGATTCATCCTGGAAAATTCATTTTCCGGGAGGCAATTTAATATATTCGTACGATAAAACAGGAGATGTTGTGAGCAGCGGATATGCGGAGCATCTCTTCAGCGGAGAGATATAATGGATGAAAATAGAAAAGAACAAATGGATTTTTTAAAAATTTTTGAACTTTTTTCTGGAACGGAGCTCAATGAGGATGTAAAAAAGTATTCAGGAAAAAAGATAGGATTTTTCAAGGATTTTCTGCAAAACATTGAAAAACATGTCGAAGATGGAAAAAAAATAGACAATCACATAGCTTCCGTAATTAAACTTTTGTTGTCCGCAAACCGTTACATTGATATAGCCGTACTTTACAACCACTTTCGAAACTGTCATGAATATGAGGGAGAAACCACCGATATATACCCACTTTTGAAAAATGTCATGAGTGAATATGTCAAGGATTATTTTTTAATGAGCCTGACCTACAGTTCGGAGGAGATAGATATTTTTCTCCACGACCTTCTTGGAGACAATCATTCGGAACTTATGAAAATAATGAGCATGGTTTTCAGCAAGCATCGTCTTTACAATGCAAAATTTTCCATTGGAATACGCCGTAAAATAGTTGAGATGGCGGATGAAGACCTCGAAAATTTCCTGGAAAACTCCGATGTTAAATTTCTGGCCTTCTATTTTTCCATCCTTCCCCGGATATCTCCTCTTCCTGAGGACCATATAAAAAAGTGGACAAAAATACTGCTTTCCGGTCACATAAAAAACAGACATATGTCCAAAATAATCAAAGCCTTAAGAATCCGTCCTTCCATGGAGATTCTTTTTATACTTATGCTTACTTCCGAAACCCGTGAAAGAGGAGAAGCACTTGGCATACTGACGGCACACATTAAAAAACATTCAGGAAAACTTAAAAAACATACGGCCGCCGCCGCTTATTTCCTGCAACGGGCATTAATGTCTGAATTTTATGATTTCAATCAGATACCCAGTCATCAAAAAGAAAAAATAGCTTCTCTGATAGTTTTTTTTCCGGATAGATCAATATATTCTGTTCTTGTTTCTCTGCTGAAAAGCGGAAAGATGAACAAAGATCCCAAATTGATGGAAACAAAGGTTTTGTTAATAAAAACCCTCGGGCGATTATATCGCTACTTTCCGGCTATGGCCGCAGTTATTCGTGAAGTGCTCAAACAGGAAAACATTCACAAGGAAGTTGAAGAAGCTGCTGTAATTGCACTTAAAAACATCTCTAAAATGCATATCTCTAAAAAAGAGGCATAGAACAGCTGCAACCGCTTTCCCGGGATATGAACTTTTCATCATCGGAAATATAATCGTCATTTTCATTGTTTTCAAAAACATCGCTGTCTGATTTTTCTTTATCCTGATAACTGTCGTCATCATCTTTATAATCGTCGGGGTATTCATCTTCGTCAGGTTTTGTTTTCAAACATTCAGAAAAATCAAACGAGCAGTCTTTACAACGGAGCTCTCCATATTCATACCCGAAAGATTCACAGCTTTTACCGGCAAAATAGTTTTTTTCACATTCCTCGTCATCATCGATTATTCCATTGCCGCACCGGGAGTGTTCTCGTGGCGGGACCTGCATAGTTGTACAGTGGATAGCACCTCCGGATTTAATAACATCTCCGGAATAAATACCTTTTATATTGTGACGGGGCATTAGTTCACGATATATTTTAAGTGCATCTTCATCGTGGTCAAAACCGTTGCTCGTTATGCCGTATTGAGGAACAAGCACTGTATTGTTTACAATAAGTGAGTTTGTGTAGGTGTAATAAACATTGTTTTCGAACACCATTGGTATGCGGACAATATTCCATTCTTCACCGTTCGGTTTCGGTGTCCGGGCATAAACATCAGCAATATTATCCAGAAATTCAATCTGATTTTGAGAGGCTCCGTATTCAGAACTTGACATGCCCACAAGAATGGTGTCCTGATTGATTATTTTAGAAAACATATCTATATGTCCGGTGTTTTCATCGGGAAGATAAGGTGTGTGTATGATAACTTCACACCCCAGAAAATTTTCAAACAACTCTTTGACATCTTCTTCAGACCAGCCCGGATTTTTAGGGCCTCCGCCATCTGAAAGACTCCAGTTGTCGAAAACTTTGCTCGATTGCCAGCAGGTTCCTGCACCGTCGGTCATGAAATTTCCGCCCTCTGTAAAAAAAGAGGTGGAATAAACATTTTCATTCCATAAACCACCTATTTCAGAAGGTATATTATCGTCATCAGGGCGCGCTCCGGGTTTTTTATAGTTATGATTTATCAGTGCACGCTTGCCGTTTTCATAAACAAACCACGGGGCATAGTCTCTGACCCAGTAAGTGTTATGTGAAAGTTCAATAAAAACAACATCTTCTTCATCTATACCGGCCGGTATGAGCACTTCATTTATAATATCTTTTTTTGTGTCTTCGAAATAAGAGTCTTCATAAATGATGTAAGGTATGGCTTCTGCTGAAACCACTCCCTCGACAATGTCACTGAAATAACTTTTTATATACGATGAATAGGTTACTAAAACCCCTTCCGATAAAGCGTATTCCGGAGGTGTGTAAATATTTCCTGCAGGTTTTTCAGAACGAGGCTGTACACTAAAATTGCTGATTATCCGGGCTCGTTCTTCTATAGACAATTTACGAATATTATTATCCCTGGCATAGAGATGTGAGAAACAAAAAACCATAAAAAAGAGAACTAAAGATATTTTTTTCATGAAGACCCTCTCGGAACTGTTCATGGATTCATATAATTATAACACAGGAATTCACTTCTGTAAATAAGCAGGAACAGATAGCCATGGATTAACTCATCCTTCAAGTTTGACATATTGTGCAAAATTGTTATTATTGCCAGTGTGTGCTGTATGCGAACTTAATATGAAAGAGAGGGCGAAATGAAAAAAATCTGGTACTTTTATCTTATTTTAATTATGGGAACTGTTTTTGCTATTTTTGCTGCCTGCAGTGATTCGGGAGACGATGGCGACAAATCAGAAGACTCCGGAGAAGGTGGTGCTGTCTGTGGAAACGGAATAGTTGAAGAAGGCGAGGAGTGTGAGCCCGGCGATGAAATCCGGTGCTGGGAACTCGGACATTATTATGATACAGCAGCTTACTGCAATGATTCGTGTGAATGGGATCTTTCAACATGTCAGAAGAGGGATGAAGATGATTTATGCGGAAATGGAGTTTTGGATGACAGAGAAATATGTGAAATGGGCTGGACGGAATCTTGCGAAGAGATAAGTGATTCCTATACCGGAGGCGAAGCAACATGCAAACAGAATTGTTTGGGCTGGGATACTTCTGAATGTGAAACCACCGGAAGCAGACCGTGCAGTCATATAGTTACATGTGTTCAGGGTTGTGCCGGTGATGAGGATTGTGTTGAAGCATGTAAAGAGGATGGAAGCGAATCCGGAGTTTCGAACTTTGAAAGTTATGCATCATGTATGGAAAGTAATTGTTCGGGTCTCGATGATTCAGAATGTGCCCAAAATAATTGTTACGACTCCTATTATGCCTGTTATCCCGGTGAAAAATGTGGAAACGGTGTGATAGACGATGACGAAGTCTGTGAAAAAGGCGATACCAAGCCCTGTGGAGATATTGAAGAAAAAGAGTACAGACCTAAAAACGAAGCAGTCTGCAATTCCACATGTTCCGGATGGGATACCTACAGCTGTATCGGTGTTGATGAACTTGACTGTTGGGGACTCAAAGGTTGTATTACAGATTGTGAAGGTGACGAGGACTGCATTTCCGATTGTGAATCTCAGGCTTTTATGAAGGCTACGGAGATTTATGAAACAATGATTGCATGTCACGAAGAAAATTGTCCCGGAGGCGATGAAGAGTGTGTCAGAGAAAACTGCAGTTACCAGACCGATAACTGCATGACGCATGTCACCTGCGGCAACGGCATAGTTGACGAAGAGAACGGTGAAGTATGTGAAAAAGCTGAAACTATAGATTGTGGAGAAATAAAGGACAACTCCGGTGAATCCATTTACGAAGCGGGAACAGGAACGGCATTCTGTAATAATGTATGCACCGAGTATGATCCCATGGGTTGTCATAAATTCTGTTCATGTCAGAAAGTAAAAGAGTGTGTTGAGACCCGGTGCGGTGGTCAGGATACCGAGGACAGCGACTGTATAAAGGAATGTAAAAGTGAAGGCTCCGAAAAAGGTGAAGGAGAATACAGTGCGTGGAGAAGTTGTGTGGAAAGCTGTTCCGAAGAAAACGGTCCTTCAGGTTGGGACAGTCAAAACTGCATAGACCATTGCAGCGGTGAAATATCATGCGGGAATGAAACACACGAAAAGTGCGAGCTCTGAAGATATCGGAACAAGTTTATTTTTAAAATTTTTACTTTGAGGCCGGTAACATGTAAAATGTTGCCGGCTTTTTTAATTTCAAGAGGAATAAATTATGCGGGATATTAATGTAGGAAAAATTTTTGAAAAGAAAACTTCCAATTTGAGTATATTTCATGATCTGATGAAAAACCGTATAAGAGAAATACTGCTGGTGGCAACGGTTTACGATTCCTATACCATAGAAAGAGAGGGGCATCTTTTTGAACAGATTTATGGTGAATATTACAAACTGAATCTTTCCTCCGCTCCGAGAATAACTTCGGCTTATTCAAAAGAGGAAGCGGTTGAGGAGTTTAAAAACAATGATTTTGACCTTGTTATTCTGATGCCCGGAGTTAAAAAAAACATGCCTGTAGATTGTGCTTCGGTCATAAAAGATATTAATCCACAGGTTCCTGTTCTGCTGCTTTTCAACAACAGTCTTCAGCTGAAAACATATATGCCCGATGATGAGCATATATATCTTTTTGACAAAATATTTGTATGGAACGGCAACTCGGATGTTTTTCTGGCCATGATAAAATGTATGGAGGATTCACTTAATCTTGAAAATGATACCGCTTTGGGAAATATCCGTGTAATTCTTCTTGTGGAGGACAGCATTCGATATTATTCGCGTTATCTTCCCGGACTTTACAGTGTGATAATGAACGAAATTCAACGCCTCATAATAAACGAAGATGTGGATATGAGGTACAAACTACTCAGAATGAGAGCCCGCCCCAAAGTTATACTTGCTAATACATATGAAGATGCTGTTGAAATCTTCAATAAATATCGTTCATATCTTTTGTGCGTAATTACCGATGTGGAATACAGCAAAGACGGAAAAGAGGATGACATGGCGGGATACAAGCTTGTGGATTATATAAAAGAACGCTCTGATACCCATGTAATGATGCAGTCATCCAGAAAAAAACATAAAATTATGGCCGAAAAAAACAATATCGAATTTTTTTATAAAGGTTCTCAGCAGCTACAGCAGGAGTTAAGAGCTTTTTTCAAAGATCACCTCGGTTTCGGTGATTTTATATTCAGAGATGATAAAGGCAATAAAATTGCAGAAGCAAAGAATATGAGAGAGTTCACAGAGTTGATTAGAAATGTTCCCGATGAATCAATAAAATATCACGCTTCTCAAAATCATATTTCCACATGGCTTATGGCAAAAGGTGAAATACAGCAGGCTCTTAAGATGCACAAATTTAAAATAACCGATTTTGAATCCGTCGAAGAGATAAGAAGATATATAATTTCTGTTGTCAGAGAAAGATGGATAGAGAAAAGGGAATACACCATTGCAAACTTTTCTGAAGATATCTTTTATGAAAAAGATTATCTCATGATGATTGCCAATGGAGCAATAGGAGGGAAAGGTCGTGGTATAGCTTTCATAGAGTTCATAACACAGCGTATTGAGTTCAGAAAACTTCTTAATGACATGAATGTTACAATACCTAAAACAATAATTATAGGAACAGATGAATATACGAGGTTTATAAACCATTTTGATTTTTCATATCTCATAGATGAAAAAACCGATTTTCACGAAATAAAGAAAAAATTTCTGGCCATACCGCTTTCGCAATCGTTGAAAAAACGGTTGAGAATATTTTTGAACAATGTGGATGTTCCTCTTGCCGTAAGGTCCTCCGGACTTTTCGAAGATTCAATGTCTCAGCCTTTTGCGGGTATTTATGAAACATACTTTATTCCCAACAATCACTACGATGTTGAAAAGCGATTGGAACAACTTGAAAATGCCATAAAGATGGTTTACGCATCTGTATTTTCATCAACTTCAATAACCTATTTTGAATCTGTGGATTACAAAGTTGAAGAAGAGAAAATGTCGGTCATAATACAGGAAATAATCGGAGAGAAGCACGAAAATTATTACTATCCTCAAATAAGCGGAGTTGCCCAGTCAACGAACTACTATCCCTTTGAAATGATAAAACCCGAAGATGGAGTGGGGTTTCTTTCCGTGGGTCTCGGGGTAAATATAGTTGAAGGTGGTTCAACAATGAGGTTTTCTCCAAGGCATCCCAAAAGAGAGATTGTCCCCGTCGAAACACTTATAAAACAGTCCCAAAAAAGTTTTTTTGCACTTGACCTCAAAAAAAACTATCTGGATCTTATTGAAGGCGAAAATGCGACACTTGCACAACTTGAAATGAAAAAAGCGGAAGAGCACGGTACTCTTGATTATTCAGTTTCTGTTTACGATGCTGACAATGGGCGAGTGCGTCCGGGATTGTTTGCCAAAGGGCCCCGTTTAGTGGATTTTTCCTCTGTGCTTCAATACAGAAAATTTGATCTTGCCGGAACCACCAATCTTATTCTCAAAACCATGGAAAGAGCCCTGGGAACTCCGGTTGAAATAGAGTTTGCCATAGATGTGAACAGAGATGAAAACGAGATGGTGACATTTTATCTTCTGCAGGTTAAACCCTACATAAAGAACACATCGGATACGGATATCGACATAGGCTCTGTTGATTCTGAAAATTTAATTTTATATACAGAAAAAGCGATGGGGCATGGATTGATAAATGATATTAAAGATATAGTCTATGTTAAGCCTTCCGCATTTGATAAAATGAAAACCCGGGATATACTTGTTGAAGTCAGAGAAATAAATAAAAAATTAAAAGAGGACGATTCATTCTGTATGCTAATAGGGCCCGGAAGATGGGGGTCGCGTGATCCGTTTCTCGGCATACCGGTAAAATGGAATGATATATCTCAGGCCCGTGCAATTGTTGAAGCCGGAATAGAAGGATTTACGGTCGATGCTTCACTGGGGAGTCATTTTTTTCATAACATAACTTCCATGAACATAGGATATTTTACAGTTCCTCATAAATCTGACAAATCCTTTATTGACTGGGATTATCTTGATTCTGTGGAAGCTGTTAACGAAGGAAAATATGTCCGTCATCTCCGTTTTGAATCTTCTTACAGGTTGATTATGAATGGACGGGAAGGCCGTGCTGTGGTTTCTTTGAAGTGAAAAATGGATGTTTTTGACAGTTGAGAAATTCAGCGAATTTCGTTTTGCATTCAGTTATTCAGATTAATTCTGTTTTTACGGCAGTGGATAATTTCAAACTTATTGTTTTTAAATTCAGTTGATGAAAAAATGAGTTTTTTTTCGTAATTTTCATCCAGAAAAGTTTTTAATTTTCTGTAACTGTGTTTTCTTTTTTCCCAGAAATCTGTTTTTATAAAATAAATTTCTTCAGGAAAGTTTTTTTTATAATCGTTCTGTCTTGATACTGGAATAAAACGACGCTCAGAGGCATCTCTGAATGTGAACCAGAAATCGGAAAGAGCTGTTACCGGTATTTTGTCCTCGGGCATAGCCTCTTTTGTTTTCTCAGTCAGTTTTGTTGAATTATATCCCCGAAAAGTTTTATAATGCTCATAAACATGTGTTGAAAAGACAAGGACAACTGCAATCAGCAGAAAAACTTCAGCCTTTAAAGATTCAGATATACTCAGAAGAAAAAAGACAAGTGCCGGCATGGCCATAACTGCATAAAATCCATTGGGACGGCCTATTATTAATGAAGAAAGGGCGATGCTGGCAAATATAAGAGAGGGGAATACCATTTTTCTGTACAGCCTGAATATAAAAAAAACCGATGTTAAAACGGACAATAAGACAAACTCTACGGAATAGTTATAAAAATGACGGTGAAGATATCCGTGAAAAGGTGCTTTGTATCCGTTGAAACTGTGAGAATTATCAAAAATATACGAGAGAGACTGCATTGACAGGTCTCTGAAATGAAAAGCAAGGTAGTATAAAATTCCCGCAAATATTCCCATACCTGCTTTTATTAAAGTATTTTTCAAATCTTTTTTTGGAAAAAACAGCTTTTTACGCATAAAAAAAGCTGTGGGGATAATGTAAAAGAAACCTGTTATTCCGATACTGTGTATTTCAACGGCAACTGTACATAAAAAAAAGGATAGAAAAAATTTTTTTTTAATAAAAAGAAGAAGAGCCAGTGATATGACAAAAAGAGTCATAGCTTCCGGACGCCCCAGATGAGCACTGATAAGTGTTTTTCTCATCATTAGAAAAACAGCAGCGAAAGCTGAGGCAAAAAGATGGGTTTTTCCCATGTTTCTGAGAATTGAATACCAGATTACTGCGGAAAGAAAGATGAAAAAAGTTGATATAAGCGTGGTATTGTTTCTGGACCATCCTGTTATGTCGAGAATATTGCCGTAAAAAACATGCATTGTTCTTCCGAAAAGCAGCGTTACGGTGTTTTCAGGGGGTCTGAAAACAATATCACTTCTGATGCCGTGACGAAGATAGTTCCAGGCGAAAGAGAGTGTCCATGCTGTATCCATGTAATTTATACGATATATTCCGTAAAGCAGAATATATGATGAAATTACAGTTATAAAAGAAAAAGCGACTGTAATTCTTAAAAAATATCGCTGTTCTGAAAACTTGTTTTTAAACATTTGTTCTTTTTTCTTTCTCTTTTCCGGATTCTTTATTGTGACTTGTTAATTTTATCTTCGGGTTGATTTTTCGACGAACTCTTGAAAACAAAATATTTTACTCCTATGAAATTTACAGCGGTTCCGGCGGCTATGCCGCAAAGATTTGCAATATGAGGTAAAAGCTCTGTTTTCATAGGAATTAAAAAAAGTATGCTGTTATATATCAGCATGCGTGGAATGAGAGATAAAAGGCTGACAGCAGTGAAACGAAGAAACCCGGAGGTGGAAACGGAGGTTCCGGAAGTTTTAAGAGAAAAAGTCCAATGGTGGTTTATAATATAATTCTGAATGACGGCGGCAAAATACCCGGCAACAGGAACAACGGTCATTATACCGGGACAGGTTTCACGGGAAACTCCCCATACTGTTGTTATAAGGGTGAATATTCCGTGATCAGTAACAACTCCCAAGCCCCCGGTTATGCAGAATTTTATAAATTGAAATGAGAAAAAAGAGCGGAACATCTTCAGCAGTCTTCAACCCTGTCACGGCCATTTTTCTTAGCTTTATAAAGCAATTCGTCCGCTTTTTTTATAAACTCTGTTGCAGTGGAGTACTCTTTTTTGTGTTCACAGACACCTATGCTTATTGTTATGGAAAAAGTATGGCCGTCCTCTTTGAAAGATAATTTTGAAGCTGCCATACGGATGCGTTCAGCCGTAAGAATAGCACCTTTAATGGATGTTTCCGGTAAAATTATCGAAAACTCTTCTCCTCCGAAACGATAGACAAAGTCGGCTCTTCTGACATACTGCTGAAGAACCTTTGAAAGTGCTGTGAGAACTTTGTCTCCCGCAAGATGTCCGTAGGTATCGTTTACAGCCTTGAAATGATCTATATCGGTCATGAGGAAAGAGAGCGGGCGGTTGTAACGAACGGATCTTTTTATCTCCTTTTCCAGATTTTCATAAAGGGTTTTTTTGTTGTAAAGACCCGTGAGACCGTCCCGGATAGCCACCTGGTATATCTGATCGTAATATTCCGCTTCAAGGTCATCACTGCAGATAAATTTGAAAACAGTACGCCCCAGCCGAATTTTGTCACCATTTTCAAGAGATTGGAGGCCACTTACTTTTTGATCGTTGAGATATGTTCCGTTGGTGCTGTTCAGATCCATAACATGAAAGTTTCCTTTATGGGTTGCTATGCGAAGATGAACTCTGGAAGCCCCTGAATCGTCAACGGGTATGTCGCAGTCGGGGCTTCTGCCGATGGTTACACCGTCTTTTGATACATTTGTCTTGTTTCCTATTTTTTTTCCATATATCTCGAGAAGAATATAACCCTTGTTGTCAACATCTTTATTCTGAGTGTTTTCAATGTGTATTATTTTTGTTTCAGTATCTTTATCTTTGTTTTTTGGAGTCATATTTCCTCTTAAGCAAAAAAGTTATCCATTCATTATCGCAGTATTGCTCCGATATTTCGAAACCTTTTTTATCAAACCGACTGAAAAAGCTATCACGCTCACTTGACATAATACCTGAAAGAATCAAAAATTGCAAAGAAATATTCTTCAAGATATCCTGCATCTCAAATAACACGGAGGAAAGTATATTTGCCGCCACGAGAGCATGTTTTTTAGAGTTAATGTCAGGGGATCCATGGATTGTTTCTACGGAAGAGACAGAGTTCAGGGAAAGATTATCGAGCATATTTGTAAACGCCTGTTCATTTTTTTCCCATGCAGTTATTTTTGTGCCCGGATATTTTTTATGTACCGCCATTGACAAAATCCCGGAACCGGCACCAACATCGGCAAAGGATTCAATTTTGTGTTTTTTTAACAGAGATAGTATAGCAGATAAAGTTTTCTGTGTTGTTTCATGCTGCCCCGTCCCGAAGCCTTTACCGGGATTTACAACGATATCTCCTTTGTCTTTCAGCCATGGAGGTACTATTCGAAAACCGTCCACAGATACTACATCAAAGTATTTTTTCCAGGACTCTTCCCACTCCTCATCTTTAATGATCTCAAAAGAAAGCGAATGTGATAAAAGAAGTTTTTGTGCTTTTTCACAGTTTTTGAAATACAATGTTATTTTTTCAGGAGAAAGTTCTGTACTGCCTGTAAAATAGGGAGAGTCATACAGATTTTCCGTTAACTCATCTTTTTTTACAACTGTTTGAAGCCATGAGGCAATGCTTTCTCTTCCCTTCATGGATGAACTTTACTTTTTTGTTAACCATAATGCAAGATTTTTATTTTTCAGCCGGTTTTGTCATGACTTGCTATTCTTGTGAAATATACAGGTTAAACAGTTTTGATTCCTGTCAGGAATTTAATAAGAAATATTGATAATGCGTCAATGTCTGGTAGTATGTGTTGATGTGAATTTTAACGGGGATTCCAAACCATGAAAAGAGCCGTAATTTTTCTTTTGTTTTTAACACCTTTTATTACAGCTTGTCTTGCCACACAAAATGATCTGAAAATTCTCAGGACTGAAATTGAAGTGGATCGCCGGGCTGAAAGAAAAGCCTTTGAAGAGAAAATACTTTCACTTATGGAAAAGGAGATAGAGTTTCTTGCCAACAGAATTGCAGGTATTGAAAAAATAATGGAAGACAATGAAAAGATTTATGCCAACAGAATTGAACTTTTGAATTCCACTGTGAAGGAGATACAGAAAACTTTGAGACATATGAACGAGAGAATTGATACTGTTGATGTGAAAACCGGAAAAGGAAGTGCCGTTTTTTCTGAACGGATGGAAAAAATCACCGAAAAACTTCGTGAAATTGATGAGCGCAGTGAAGAGGCCAAGGAAAAATTGAAAAAAGAGCTTGAGGAGCTGAAGCCGGTGGAGGAGGTTGAATTCAGAGACGACGGTGAAGTGCGGCTTCCCGACAACCCTGAAAAATCTTACAGACAGCTTGTTGCTCTCACCCGGGAAAAAATTGAGGGAAAACTTCTGAGAAAAGCCTGGAAAAAATATCGTGAGAAATTCGGAAAAAACAGATATTGTGATACAATTTACTGGACAGGTGAGTCTTATTATAATGATAAGAAGTATAACAATGCAATATCTTCTTTCAGAAAAGTGGAGAAAGATTGTCCCGATTCTCCCAAAAGAGAAGCTTCCATGCTCAGAATAGCTTATTCTCTTTATCACATAGGTAAATATGAATTGAGTTCAAAGGTTCTTGATATGATGAGAGAAATGTTTCCCGATCCTTCATTTCCCAAACAGGGAGTGGAGTTGCGCAGACTAATAAAAAAAGCGGAAAAAAAGTGAGGTTTGATACATGAAAAAAATAGTACTGTGCTTCTGTTTTGTATTTTTTATATCATGCACTTACGATGCCAAAGATCATATCCCCGGAGAACAGGAGATATTTTCTGTGTCAGATATGTATCTTTTTGAGGACGGAGCTCATCTTATGGTGCTCAATTCCAATCTGAATCGTGCTTATGATTACAGTCGTATTTCCATATTGAAAATGGATGAGGAAAACAATAAAAACAGTGTTGTGAGTTCTGTACTTCTTGAGCCGCTCGGGGGCAGATTTATTGTTTCTTCGGATGAAAAAAGTGTTTTTGTAACTACCCGTGACGAAGGATTGCTTTATAAAATTGATGTGGTCGAAAACTCCGATGGAGTCGTAAATCTTAAAAAACCCGATAGATCTTCTGTTTTGGAAATGCAGACAGAGCCTTATGCTCTTGCTTTCGGAAGAGATGAAAAATATATTGCTGTTACTCATATTGCCAATGGTGAAGTGATAGTTGTCAATCCGCTGAATATGGATATAAAAAACATATTCAAACTGAATAACAGTGTAGTGGATGTTGTTTATGACAAAAGCCTGAATGTATTTGTGGCTGTTCACAAGAACAAGTCATTTTTAACAGTGTTCAGGCTTGTTCATGAAAGTGATGAAAAAGTATCTGTAATTCGTAGTGTGGTTGACATCCCTGTTCCAACGCCCGGTAACGGTGTTCGCTCAGTGGTAACTTCGGAAAATCCGGGAGAATATTTGATCTCTTATAGAAACAACCATTCCGGGGTTGCTTTCCCGGCTGTGATGAAGGTCAGACTTTCCGGGGATATAGCTGAGAATATTTTCATGGAGCAGATCGCTTTTATTCCGGTAAACGGTAG
>JAWOGE010000161.1:0-6488 GCA_046497165.1 bacterium
ATTTCCACGACGTAGATATGAATCTTGCCTTCCAGTTTCGGCCCGAGGATTGCCCAGTCCCGCTCCAGGATGTGCCGCAGATCGACGTTCTCCCGCCAGCCCTCACCGATGCCGCGAAAACGTTCTTCGATACGCGGAATCAACTCGTGGGTGATAGCGTCGCCGTAAGGGCCCATGTTGGCCGAGTTAACGGCGTAGGAATCATCGAAATACGGCGTGGGGTGCTGAATCTGGATAATCAGCATGCGCGGGAAGTCCGGCCCTGTCCATTCCTGGTAGAAGTCCCAGGCATGCTCCTGCACAACGCGGTTGTAGCAGGGCATGTCGAAGCGTTCGCTGTATTCACACTCGAGGTCGGGGTCTGGCGGCGTCTCGCGGAAGCCGCAGAAATCGCTCGGAAAATCCCCATGAAAAACCGCCAATAACATTATTCGTGCAGGCCACGGAGATGAAGCGGGAATAATCGGAGCTGTTGAGTTGGGAAAACTGCATTTTTTAAAAGGAGATTGATTATGGAAGTTTTTTTTAAACCTGTTGTTGTTTCTATATTTTTTGTTTTTTTATTTTCCTGCAGTGACGACACATATGATGAAAAAGTTTCGGATATTCCTGACTGGGATTATTCCGAAGCGGTCACTGATAGCGGAGAAACCGGTAACGATAGTGACCCCGGAGATTCGGGCGATTCTTCACATGACAGCGACCCCTCTGATACAGGCTATGACGACTCTACAGAGGACCCTGATGAAGAAACACACCCCGGAGAATACTGCGGAAATCGTAAGGTGGACAAAGCAACAGAGTTGTGTGACACCTATCCGATTGACTGCAAAGAGCTTTCCGTTCATTTTAGAAACACAGGCTCGGCTCTCTGCGAACCTGATTGTAAAAAATATGATCTGTCGTTGTGTGAAAAGATGGAAACCAGGTTCGGAGCAACCAATGTGTCTTTTCGTACCGAGTATATTCTTGACTACGGTAAAATAGAAAGTGACATCGAATCTCTGGGGACTCTCGGTATTCAACCATATCCGGCTTTCATCGGACTTTTTGACCCTGACAATACGCTTCCTCCTGAAGAGGCTGTAATCTCTCAGGCTTTTGCAGCAACTAAACCCGGCAGAAAGAACCCTTCGCTGAGACAAACCTTTGTTTATCAATTTTCATTCAATGCCGCAGGTGACCCAGTATCTCCGGTAATAGAGCTGGAGTTCCCGGAGGGAGCCATTGTAAAAGAGGAATACCAGATAAACACATTTGACATTATGGGGCTTTTTCCCATGGCCAGATTCCGCCTTCTTAAGTTGCAGGGAGATTCATACTGCGTTTTAGCAATGGGCTATTCAGGAAACATCAAAGTAAAAGAAGCTTGGCAGGACAATCCCGTTGAAGGAGGAACTCTGGAAATATTTTCAAATGATGTAGATTTTTATCCTCCCGACGAGCTGCCGAATCTCAGCGAAAACTACGATGAAGTACCGGAAGAGATACTTTTTTACCCGGAATGTCAATGAACTCATATTTCGACCGTCTTTCACATACAATTGTCGCTTCAGCAACTGCTCCGGGAAGCAGTATCGGGATTATCAGACTGAGCGGATCTCTTTCCGTTGAAATAGTTTTATCGATTTCTGATAAAAAGCTTTTAAAACCAAGATCTGCCGAGGTTTGCAGAATATCATCAAAGGATGTTTCCATCGAGCAGGCTTTAGTTTTATATTTTAAAGAACCGGCAAGTTATACCGGTGAAGATGTCGTTGAATTGCAAATTCACGGGGCAGCCGGGCAAGCGGAAACTATTATGAAACTGGCTCTTTCAAAAGGAGCAATCCCTGCTCTTAACGGCGAGTTCACTTTCCGGGCTGTAATTCACGGAAAGATGACTCTTCAGAAAGCCGCCGCCATACCTCATCTTGCCATGGAACACAATGAACTTGCCCTTTCAATAATAAGAAAAGAATATTTCAACGATAAATTTACAGCTTTTCTTTCTGAATTTCTTAAAAAATGGAGTCGTTACCACGCTCTTGCAACAAGTATCACTGATTTTCCCGATTATGTTGAAGAGTATCTCCCCTGCGAAGAAATTATCGAAACCGTAAACTCCCTTGAAAAAAATCTCCGGCTCATAAAGAAAAATTCCAGCCGTTTTTTGCGTTCACAAAAACTGAAGATAGTTATGGCCGGAAAAACAAATTCCGGCAAATCAACACTTTTTAATGCACTGTTGGAGCAAGATCGTGCCATAGTTTCAAAAGAGGAAGGAACAACCCGCGACTTCATAACACACTCCTTTGATATTGAAAATATAAGCGTCAATCTCGTTGATACGGCCGGTCTTAGAGACACTGACTCCGACATAGAAAATGAAGGGATAAAAAGATCCTGTTCACAAGTTGAAAGTGCTTCTCTGATTCTGCTTATAATAGACCCGACAAGTTCTGAAGCAGCTTCTGTTGTTGACTTTTATAACAGATACCGTAAAAACAAAAAAATCATAGCTGTAACAACAAAGCGTGACATTTCAAAAGCTAAGCTGTGCTTACCTTTTAGTGTCATATCTGTGTCTGCACATTCAGGTTATGGAATAGAAAAACTCAGAAACAGACTAAGGGAAATCATCAAAGAAGATGCACCGGATCCTTCTGAGCCTGTAGTCTTCAACTCTGTCATGCTATCTCTTGTTGAAAAATCTTTATTAAATTGCGAAGAGCTCCGCAGATACATAACTTCCGACTTTATAGAGATATCTGCTCAACTAATTCACGAGATAAATAAAAACCTTCTTATTCTTTCCGGAAACTCCCCGGATGTTGATATTTATGAAAAAATATTTTCAGATTTCTGCATAGGAAAATAATAAAACCTGAATCGTTCGATTCTGAGTTAAGAAACATGGGAAAGAGTTCTAATTCAGAAGAGTTACACAAAATCTGAGGTTTATCCGAAGGTTAATCGGCTATTTTTGTAACTTCTTAAGAACAAAAGGCTTTTTCATTTTTCAATGAGAGAGTCGGACGGTTCAGGTAAAACATGGTTGCTTTAGAAGATTTCCCGGATATAATACCGCTGTAAAAACGGGAGGTCTCGTGAAAAAATACGATGTAATAGTTATCGGTGGCGGTCATGCCGGATACGAAGGAGCAACCGCAAGCGCCAGAACGGGAGCAGAAACTCTTGTTTTGACACAAAACATATCAACCATAGGGGAACTTTCCTGTAATCCATCCATCGGTGGACAAGCTAAAAGCAATCTTGTGCGTGAAATTGATATATTCGGCGGAATAATGGGAAAGGCAGCAGATTTTTCAGCCATACATTATAAAACTTTAAACAGAAGTAAAGGCCCAGCCGTTCACGCCACAAGATCCCAAAATGACAGGGGTTTGTATTGTTCTTTTGTTAGAAACAAACTTTTTTCCTGTTCAGGACTTTCAGTGTTTCAGACATCTGTTCGTTCCATAGAGGCGAAAAATGAAAAAACCTTTGTAATTTCAACATCTATTGGGGTTTCTTTTTTATGCTCGACTGTGGTTGTGGCTGCAGGAACTTTTTTGAACGGAACTGTCACAACAGGAAGTCAGCGTTTTTCAGCGGGGCGTCTTGGAGAACCAGCGTCAAAAAATCTTGCTTCCTGCATTAAATCCTTCGGACACAGAATTTTTCGGCTAAAAACAGGAACACCTCCCCGGCTTCTAATGGCTTCCCTGGATTTTAAAACCATGGATGAGCAGAAGGGAGAAACAGACTGTCTTCCATTTTCAATTCAAACCTCGGATATGTTAAAAAACCAGCGTTCCTGTTATATTACGCGTACCAACAAAAAAACACATCAGATCATAAGAGAAAATATCCATAAATCTCCAATTTACGGCACACATAAATCTGTGGAGGGAATCGGACCCCGTTATTGTCCTTCCATAGAAGATAAAATTATAAAGTTCTCAGACAAACCTGCACACACAATTTTTATAGAGCCGGAAGCCTGGGATGCTATTGAATGCTATCCCAACGGCATTTCAACTTCGTTGCCGTGCTCTGTTCAGGAGGAGTTTATTCGTTCCGTACCCGGTCTTGAAAAAGCTGTTATCACCCGTCCCGGATATGCCATAGAGTACGATGCTTTTGACCCTGTTCAGCTCAAAAACACACTGGAAAGCACTTTAATTCCCGGTTTTTTTATGGCCGGTCAGATTAACGGGACATCCGGATACGAAGAAGCCGGCATTCAAGGACTTGTGGCCGGAGTCAACGCAGCTCTGATTTCAAAAAACAGTGCTGAAGTTTTTACTCTCGACAGAACCTCTTCCTATGGCGGAGTTCTGATTGACGACATAACCGGGAAAGGCACCTCTGAACCCTATCGTCTTTTTACATCCCGGGCTGAATATCGTCTTTTTCTTCGTGAAGATAACACTTCCGACCGTTTGCTCGAACAATCAGTGAAATTCAATCTGATTTCTCCAAAAACGGCTGAAAAAGAGAGAGGGAAAACGGCTGCCAAAAGAACTCTTATCTCTTTACTATCGAAAAAACACATAACTCCTGAAAAGAAACTCACAGAACATTTTGCAGAAAAGAACATCCCACCTCCTAAAAAAAAGACCTCATTGAAAAATTTTCTTAAAAGGCCTGATATCGCATGGGAAGATGTTGAAGTTTTTCTCGACACAGCAGATTTTGACAAAAAAACCATAGAAAACGCCCTGACAGAAATTGTTTATGAAGACTTCCTCAAAAGACAGGAAGAGGAGATAGAGAAACATAAAAAAATGAAAAACATATCCATTCCCGAATCCCTTGATGTTTCTAAAATTCCCGGGCTGACGAGAGAGACTATAGAAAAACTTCACAGATACAAACCTGAAAATCTTGCCCGTTTTGCGGCCATTCCGGGAATAACACCCGCCGCTGTTTCTGTTTTATTGTTGTATATAAAAAAGCATCTGTCATGAAAAAAAATGTTTCACATGAAACATTCCTTCAATGTTGTAAGACGACACCTTTTTTTAAAGAAAACTCTTTTTCTAACTATTTTTTTGACAAGATATATCTGTACTATTGTGAATACATAAAGTGGAATAAAGTTCACAACATCTCTGCGGTAAAAACACTGGAGGATTTTGTGGAGCAACATCTTGTAGACTCTTTATTGCCTGTTCGCTTCTTTAAAAACAAGTTTTTCTCTTCTGTGGCAGATTTTGGTTCAGGTGCGGGGTTTCCGGGAATACCACTTTCCCTTTTTTACAAAAACTCCGGTTTTTATCTTTTTGATACTGTGAGAAAAAAGACCTCTTTCATAAAATTTTTCTGCTATTCCAACGGAGTTCAAAATGTAACTGTTCACAATGAAAATTTTTTCAAGGCCTCCGCTTTTTTTGATTGTGTTACTATGAGAGCGGTCAATCTTTCCTCCGAAACTCTTGCCCGCATAAAAAAACATCAGAGAAATAAAGGCTTTCTTTTGTATTACGCATCCATGAAACAGGATACATCTTCTTTTGAACGCTGTATTTCTTACGCCATTCCCAATATTTCCCGCAACAAAGTTGTTTATGTTTTGGACTTGTCAAAATGAAATTGCCAGCTAAAACAGTGCGTTACAAAGAAAGTGCCGGGGCATCTGTTTATACACAAGTTTAGCACATAAAAAACAGCAGCAGATCTACAAAAAAATATGTGATATTCTCGGCATTAGAAACCCTGAAAGTAAAACACACATATGAACCTGCAAACCCGGATATTGCCAAAGTGTTTTTCAGAGCGGGATATATCGAAACATGGGGCCGGGGCACGGTAAATATTGTTGAACACTGCAAAAAAGAGGGACGCCCTGAGCCTGTTTTCGAAGGAAAATGGGGAGGGCTTCTTTTAAAGGTAGGAGCAGACAAAGGTGGCCACTGGAAAATTGTGGGGACGGATGATGGATAACTGGAAAACAGATGAGAAAGGGATTAAAAAGCAGGTTGTGGGGAATGGAAAGGTTGAAGCACCATGAAAATCATTGCTGTTCAGGGTGTGGTGGAGATGATTTTTCCGCTTTTTTAAATAAACCCTGCCTCGTCCGACTCTCTAAATAAAAAGTTGAATATTTCACGGAGAATCACTACTATTAATAAAGATACAGAAGCTTACGAGGAGCACCATGGAACAGTGGCTTATCACCAACGAAGAAAGCAAGCTTGTTGATCTCATACGGAACATTTTGCCGAGTTGTCAACAGATTGATATTCTTACCGGATATTTTTATTTTTCCGGGTTTTTTCAGATATCCGATGATGTGAGGCACAAAAACATGCGTATTCTTATCGGGATGAATGCCGGAATTACTGAAAATGCCTGCATTCAGGAGATCGGTGTGCGTGGTGAAGAAGATAGAGGGAGTGACATTGAACAACGCCGTGACTATTATGTGAATCTGCGGGAAATGATAGAGCGTAGGGATTTTTTTGATGATCACAGAGACAGATGGGAGGATTTTTTTCTGT
>JAWOGE010000170.1:0-4882 GCA_046497165.1 bacterium
CAAAAGAAAAAATCTGACATGAATCGAACGATTCAAACCTGAATCGTTCGATTCTGAGTTAGAAAACATGGGAAAGAGTTCTGATTCAGAAGAGTTACACAAAATCTGAGGTTCACCCGAAGGTTAACCGGCGATTTTTGTAACTTCTTAAGAACAGAAGGTTTTTTCATTTTTCAATGAGAGAGTCGGACGGTTCAGGTACAAGTTTCGCACATGCAAAACAGCAGCAGATCTACAAGAAAGCCCATAAATTTACAGAAAAAAAGTTGCATTACCAAAAAGTTGCATTGCCTATGATAAGGCATAAAATCCTCTAAAAATTGTTGGTAAAGGCTATATGTTCAGGTAAAAGTTAATTATGAATAAGCAGGCTGATGCTGATAGATGACTGTTGTTTTAAACTGGTTTTAAATCCGCAACACATTTATTGACTTTGAGTTTTATGAAAATACAATCATATTCCGTTGATTCAGGTGATATCGAACGGAGGATTTAATGAGAGCTGCACTTATAGGGGCACCATTCTGCGGTAAAACAACTGTTTTTGAATCTCTTACGGGAATCGAGCCGGGCCGTAAAGATGAAATTGTGGGGACAATAAAAGTGCCCGACAACCGTATTGAAAAACTGGCTTCAATATACAAACCCGAAAAAAAGGTCTATGCTGAATTTGTAATTTCAGATTTTTCTTTTCCGGGAGCGAAAGAGGATATAATACCTCCCGGGGTTAAAAATCTTCTGCAAAAAACCGATCTGCTTGTCATAGTTCTGCGTAATTTTGAATCTGTAATGACCGAGAAGTCTGTGAGGCCTCTCGAGGAGCTTTCCTCTATAAAAGATGAAATGGCTCTCGGTGATCTTGTAATTATAGAGAAACGCCTCGAGAGGGAGCAGAAAGAAAAAAGCAAGATGCCGGATATTCCTGTTCTGGAAAAATTGAAATTGATTCTTGAAAAGGGTGATCTGCCTGCCACGGACAGTTTTTCGGAAAAGGAAAAGGAGCTTGTTTCCAATTATAATTTTTTAAGTTTGAAAAAATATGTTGTTCTTGTAAATCAGCCGGAAGAGAACATGACTCCTGATGAAAAACTTGTCAGCAGAATAGAAGCTGAAGGGTTTGCTCCTTTTTCCATATGTGCTCCCCTGGAAAAGGAGATGAAGGAGCTTTCTGCTGAGGATGCACTTGAATTTCTTAAAAGTTACGGGCTTTCGGAAAATGCGGGTGATCGCTTTATAAAAAACACTTATAAAACGCTAGGTCTCATATCTTTTTTGACAACAGGAAAAGACGAATGTCGTGCATGGCCTGTGAAAGAAGGTACTACTGCTCTTGAGGCTGCCGGTAAGATACATTCCGATATACAGCGCGGGTTTATTCGTGCAGAAACAGTTAATTTTGACACATTTATAAAGCTCGGTTCGGAAGCTGCCTGCAGAAATGCCGGTGAATATCGTCTCGAGGGTAAAAACTATGTTGTAAAGGACGGAGATATAATAAATTTCAGATTCAATGTATAAAAGACAGATAAATGAGGAACTATGAGCGAAAAACTATCTGAAGTAACAATCCATCTTCCCTCGGGAAAAAAAGTCAGCGAAAAATTTTCTCAGGATACACATATTTTCGGTATTGCCGAAAAGTATCAGAAGCATTACTCTCATCGAATTTTGGGTGCTGTGTGTGATTATGAAATAAAAGAGCTTCAGAATAAAATTGGAGACAGCAAATCTGTTTCATTTCTTACCATTGCTGACAAAGATGGGAAAAGATTTTTTATAAGAAGTGTGTTTTTTGTTCTCATAAAAGCCGCACGGGATATGTTCTCTCATGCTGAACTTCACATAGAATACAGTCTCGGCAATGGTTACTACTGTTATTTTAATGGCCTGGAATGGATAAATGCTGATGAGGTTGCAGAACTGGAACAGAGGATGAGAAAGATTGTTAAAAACGATATGCCGTTTATTCACAGACGCTATCCTACTAAGAAAGCATTGGAAATATTTAAAAAATCCGGAATGCCTGAAAAAGCAAAACTGCTTGAAATGAGAAATTCTGAAAAAACCAGTGTTTACTCTCTTGGAAACACTATAGATTATTTTTACGGATATCTTGCTCCGTCCACCGGATATCTGGAGGATTTTCGTCTGGAATACTATAAAAAAGGGATTGTTCTTCTGATTCCGGATATGAAATATCCCGGGCGGATACCCGCATTCAAAGAAAGCCCTAAATTTTTCAGTATAATAGAGGAACATAATAAATGGCTTGAAATTCTGGAGTTGAACAACTGTGGCAATCTCAACGAAGCCATAGAGAAAGGGCGTGGAGACGAGATTGTCCTGATTTCAGAAGCTCTGCATGAAAAAAAGCTCGGAATGATAGCCGATCAGATATACCGGCGTAAAAAAATGATAAGAGTTGTAAGCATAGCCGGCCCCAGTGCTTCAGGAAAAACTACAACTGCAAAAAGACTTGCCATACAGCTGAAAGTTAACGGTTTCAAACCCTATCTCATCTCCATAGACAACTATTTTTGTGACCGTGATAAAACGCCTGTGGATGAAAGTGGAATGAAAAATTTTGAAACCCTTGAAGCCATTGATACAAAGTTGTTCAATGAGCATATAAGCAGACTTCTTGACGGTGAGGAGATTTTTCTTCAAAAATATGATTTTAACAGTGGTAAAAGTCTCCAGTCCCAAAATAGGTTGAGACTCCCTGAAGACGGAATTCTCATTATTGAGGGGATCCATGGTCTTAATCCGGAATTGTTCAGAGAAATAAATATATCCAGTGTGTATAAAATATATGTCAGTGCACTTACACAGCTTAATCTTGATATGCATAATCGTATTCCCACAACCGATTGCAGAATTCTTCGTCGTATAGTACGGGATGTTCAGTTCAGAAATCATTCTCCCGAAGAAACCATTGCAAGATGGGACTCCGTAAGACAGGGTGAAGAACAGAATATTTTTCCATTTCAGGAAAATGCCGATATTATGTTCAATTCCAGTCTTGTTTATGAATTCTCTCTTTTGAAACATTACGCACAGCCTATTTTGAAGGGGATAAAAAAGGAAAGTCCTCAATATCTTGAAGCAAAAAGGTTATGGAAGTTTTTGAGATTCTTTAAAGAGATGGACGATTCCTCCGTACCCGGGAACTCCATAATGAAAGAGTTTATAGGTGGTTCCATATTTAAATACTGAGGAAGAATACTTGACAAATAAAAAAAACAACTTCATAATTCTCTTGATTTTTTGTAATTTTTGTAATTTTTGTAATTAAAAAAAGGGGGTATTTATGAAACATTTATTTCATTTGATTTTTTCGGCACTTCTTATTTCTACTCTCATCGTTTCTTTTTCCTGCGGAAGCAACGATGATGGAAACGGTGGAGAGTCCGCAAGTAATTCAAGTTTTGACGGAACTGTAGGAGAGGAAGATGTTCAGCACGAAAGTGATGAAACTGAAGAGGGTAAATTTTCTGCACAAATAGCCGGCAATGTTATTTCTATATATTTGTTTCCCGATCCTTCGACTTTTATAACAATAATCGGAGAAACCGATGAAGAAAACACACTTCCCGGAAATCTCAAACTGCAGGATGTTACTCTTCAAACAACTTCGGATATTTTTTCATACAAAAGTGGCTCTGTGAAACTTAACAGTTGCCCATCCTCCATTAACGACACATTCACCGGAACAATGAACAATGTTGTGGTTGAAAGCGAAACCAACTCTGAAACCAAAACTATTTCAGGAGATTTTTCTGTAACTGTACTCAATGTAGCAAATGCCGAATTGCATTGCAGTGGCGGCAGCAGTGAGGAGGATACAACTTCCGGAGATGAGTGTGGTTTGTCTGAGGATCACTGTGAGGGAGGTGACTGCTGTCCTTATGTAGATTGTGTCAATCTTTGTGTTTATGAAGACTGTTTGTCTTTATGTGAAGATCCCGGCAAAATAGGGGAGTGTATGCAGTGTATGATGGATTGCGACAGTGGGTGTGAGGAAGAGCATATGACAGATGCATGTCAGACCAAAATGAACGCTCTTGAAAAATGTATGGGTGAAAACGGTTGTGAAAGTCTTGCAACAGAAGAAGACATTGCCTGTTCGAGAAAACATTGTTGTTCAGAAATGGAAGCTGCATTTTCTGATTAATTCTACAGAACAACAGTAAGTTGATGATTTTCAACGATCTGTTTTCTTAAGCTGATCTTTAACAAAAGGTGTTTGCGTGAAAAAAGAACATAATCGAGCGATTCTATTTATGCTTGTTGCATCGGCAGGATTCGCTTTTATGGGGATATTTGTAAATTTGAGCGGTGATGTCCCCATATTGCAGAAAGTGTTTTTCCGGAACATTGTGACAATGCTCATAGCTTTTACTGTTATTCAGCGTGATTCAAGGGTGAAAAATCCATTTGGAAATCGTAAAAACAGATATAAATTGCTTTTACGCTCTCTTTTCGGACTTACCGGTGTTGCTTTTTATTTTTATGCACTGAGTAATATGTATGTTGCTGACGCAGCTATGCTCAATAAACTGTCACCTTTTTTTGTGGCAATATTTGCAACATTTTTTTTGGGTGAAAAACTCAGTCGTTTTCATGTCCCGATTCTTCTGCTGGCTTTTATCTCTGCAATGTTCATAATAAGACCGAAGTTTGATATTTCAGTATTTCCTGCTGTGGCAGGTGCTCTTTCTGCAGCCTGTGCAGCTGCGGCATATACCACAATCAGATCCATAGGAAACGGAGAACCGGCTTCGGTTGTGGTGTTTTTTTTCTCTTTTGTCACTGTTACGGCTCTTTTCCCTTTTGTGATTGTGGATGGGTCAATTCCATCTTTTGAAGCATTTTTTTATCT
>JAWOGE010000010.1:0-5064 GCA_046497165.1 bacterium
GTTTCCAGTGTTGCCGGTGTTTCCAGTGTTGCCGGTGTTGCCAGTGTTGCCAGTGTTTCCAGTGTTGCCGGTGTTGCCAGTGTTGCCAGTGTTGCCAGTGTTGCCAGTGTTGCCAGTGTTGCCAGTGTTGCCAGTGTTGCCAGTGTTGCCAGTGTTGCCTATGTCGGAAGTGTTACCGGAATCACCGTAAATATCTTCCTCTTCTCCGGGGCCGCAGCTGATCCAGAAAATATTTATAAAAATTGTAAACATGCATATTTTTATGAAAACTTTGACACTCATGAACGCCCCCGTAAATGCCCGATAACAAACCACACAACAATAATTATATCAAAAAAAGCTTAAAAAACAATATCTGAAACACTAAAATTTCAGCAAAAACTGTTTTCCGGAGGATTCCGGGGAGACAGAGTTATACACGAAGAGTCCGCTCTGTATTTCTGCAGTCATTGACCCCAAAATATTTTCAGCTTGATATAACTCCTGTTTTTGATATCATATCTATTGTGAGGGTGAAATGTGATTGAAAGGGAGACTCATTATCAGACAAAAAATTTTTTACAAAAGAGCGGGGATTTCTGTTTTTTTTGTGCTTATTGTTTTTCTGTTTTCTCTTTACGCCTCTTCTGAAAAAGAGGATTCGCCTTCTTCTTCACGCAGTGATTCGGATAAAAACAAGCGTCAAAACATAGAAAAAAAGGATTCATCAATGGACATTTACAAAAAAAAACGGGAGACAATGGTTGAAAAACAGATTGTAGGCCGGGGTGTTAAAAACAAAAGAGTTATTGATGCCATGCTTGCAGTTTCGCGGGAAAATTTTGTGCCTGAAAAAATGAAACCGTATGCTTATTACGACAGGCCTCTGCCCATTGACTCTGAGCAGACCATTTCGCAACCTTACATTGTGGCTTTAATGACCGAACTTGTTTCGCCTTCTCCTGAAGATAAAGTTCTTGAGATAGGTACCGGTTCGGGATATCAGGCAGCTGTATTGGCCGAAATTACAGACACTGTCTACACAATAGAAATAATAAAAAATCTTGTTGATATTGCGTCCGAAAATATTAAAAATGCCGGATATGAAAATATAAAAATAAGACACGGTGATGGATATAAAGGCTGGCCTTCCGAAGCTCCTTTTGATTCAATAATGATAACTGCGGCGACAAAAAAAATTCCTGAACCGCTTATAAAGCAGCTTAAGGAGGGTGGAAAAATTGTCATGCCTCTCGGACAGCCCGGAGGTATGCAGGAGTTGATTGTGGGGGTGAAAAAAGGAGACAAACTTGAGACTGAAACTGTTACAGCTGTAAGATTTGTTCCCATGACAGGAGATGCTCTCGAAGATTAACTCTCATATTTTAACACAGGAGTATAGATGTCCTCTTTTTTTGCCGTTCTTTATTTTTCCGGATCCGCTTACGGATTTCTTGTTGCCTCAGGTCTTTATTTAAAAAAAGAAAATCGTTGTGCCAACAGAATATTGTCAACTCTTATTGTACTTTTTTCCATAAATCTTTTAAAGCTGGGGATGGATGATCTGGGGCTTTATCGTCAATTCCCTCATATTATATGGATGTTTACATCGGCAGGTTTTCTTTTCGGTCCTTTAATTTACTTTTATATATCTTTTCTCACCGGTGATATTAAAAAATTCTCTCCTAAACTTTTGCTGCATTTCATACCTTTTATCGTTCATCTTCTTTTTCTGCTGCCCTTCTGGGTTTCTTCGGCTTCCGACAAGGTTCTGCAGTACGAAAGATATCTTTCCGGAGGATTCTCCCGTGAATATACTCCTCTGCTTACCTACAGTATAAAGGTTGTTCACTATCTTGTTTATGTTGCCGTTTCGTTCTTTAGAATTGTAAGGTATGAAAAAAACTACAAAAACCAATGTTCTACCACGGGTTTTCACCGACTTGTGGCGTTAAAGACACTTCTGATTCTCAACATGTTGACACTTGTTTCCATAATATGCATAACCATCCTTCATGCTTCGAAAGTGGTAAGCATGACACATTTTTATTCAAGACTTTCTTATCTTTGGATTACTCTGATACTTTTTATTCTTGCTTATACCTCTCTGCGACACAAAATGGTGCTGGAACTTCCGGAAAAAGATGATTTGAAATCCGCCTTGAAAAAATACGGAGATAATCTTCTCCCGGAAAAGGAGGCATCAGCCTACCTTCAAAAGCTTCTGGAATTTATGGAGAAAGAGAAACCTTATCTTGACAGCAATCTCAACATAGCCGTTCTTGCTCATAAAACAGGAATTCCCCGTCATGTTATTTCTCAGGTGATAAACAGAAAGTTGAAAAAGAACTTCTTTTATTTTGTAAACCATTATCGACTTGAGTATGTGAAAAAATTGCTCTGCAGTAATAAAAACAAAAAACGGAACATCCTCTCTCTTGCTCTGGAGGCCGGTTTTAACAGCAAGTCCCATTTCAACACATTTTTCAAAAAAGAAACCGGTATGACACCTTCGGAATTCAGAAAACTTTAAATTTATAAAAATTCTTTGATGAGATCGGGTCGTGAGTATAATTCCGTACGGAATGGCTCCGCTGTTGCTAATAATTTGAGAAAAGATCATGACAGAATCGATGATAAAAAAATCTCCATTGAAAAAAGCATTGGATAATGTTATTAACATTCACTGGCTGATTTGCAGAAACATCTACAATTTCAATCCGGAAAAAAACTTTTTGATTTTTGCGGATCCTCGCGGAGGGAGCACATGGCTTGCTGAAACATTGAACAAATATATTTCCGAAGCCGAGCTTCTCTGGGAGCCTTTGCAGATTGCTCTCGTGGAGGAGTTCAATAAGCTGCCTTTTTCATGGCGTCAGTATATCCCGGAAGACGCGTCCTGGCCCGAAGCCGAGGAGAAAATCCGGGACCTTTTTTCAGGACAGATACTTAATAATCATATATGCCGAAAAACAAATCCTGTAAGCATGAAAAAAGCAAAGCGACTTATTATCAAATTTTGTCGGGCAAATATGATGCTGCCCTGGATAGTCGAAAATTTCAAATTTGAAAAGCTCCCCGTTCTTCTCATTCGTCATCCCTTTTCTGTGGCCGCATCAAAAATACATCACGGTCACTGGGATAATAAAAAAAAACTGGCCACGCCGTCTACGCCTTTTCAGGAAAGGTACAAAAATTACGAAAACTATTTCAAAAACCTTGAAACAAAAGCTGAAACTCTTGTGGCTTCATGGTGCATAACAAATATGGTTCCGCTTTCCAGTGAACGCAATAACAGAGACTGGATAACAGTTTACTACGAACACCTCATAAAAGATCCGGAAAAAGAGCTGCGACGAATCTTCAGAAGATGGGAGAGGCCTTTCCCCGAAAAAATTCTTAAAACTATACGGAACCCAAGCTCCACTACAAAAGAGGACACTTTCAGGAGGAGCATAGACTCTCAGCTTGCAAAATGGCAGAAAAAGTTCAGTGACGATGAGATTGAAAAAATGGAAGCGGTTCTGAAACATTTCGGAGTGGAAGTTTATTCAAAAGCCACAATGCCTCATGTAACCGATCACTGATCCCGTACACATTTGCAATAACATACATTCAATTACAATTATGAACCTGTTTTTATTCAGAAAAACACTAAAGAATACAGGCTGATCTGTTTTACAAAGTTCAATATGGGAATCTGACCGAATTTTTTTCACAACTGCTTATTATTTTCATGTGCTAATTAATAACTGTAGGAGACTTACACATGAAAAATTCAGATTTCAAAAAAATGTTTTTTCTTTTTTTCTGTATCGCGGCTGTTTTTGTCAGCGGATGTGTCAGTGATGAAAAAACAGATGACGAACAGAATCAGGAAAGCGAAAACTCAACGGAAAACAACAATGAGGATTCGCAGAACGAAGAAAATGAAGACGGAAGCCATGAAAACACCGAAAAAGATAGTGATAATGAAAGCGTATGCGGCAACGGCATGATAGAGGAGGGTGAAGTTTGCGACAGAGACACAAAACCCTGTGCTGAACTGAACTCTGAATATATTTCGGGACAAGCTCCGTGCAACAGCAACTGTTCCGCTTACGACATGTCAATGTGCAACAGAGAAGATTCCGATGATGAAAACAGTGAAGGTTTTGACAAAAACGCGGAAGGTTTCTGGGTTGACCCGGAAACAAAATTAATATGGGAAGAACCCATCGGGAAGGGAAGCATGAGCGGATTCGGTTCATCCTTTGCCGATGCGGAAAACTACTGCAACAACCTTTATCTTGCAGGAGCAACCGACTGGAGAGTTCCCACAATAGACGAACTGAGAACCATTGTCAGAGGCGTATCCACAACAATGAGCGAAGGAAAATGCCCCACCACGGAAGAGTGTTCGAATCAGGACAACTGCAACAAAGACAAAGACAACACCCTCGGATTCGGAAACTCCTGTCTCGGATGTGAAGCTCTGAACGAAGAAAGCTATGACCCTGAAATCTCATATCTCTCCGAAGATGACTGCCTTCTCAGTGACAGAGAGATCAATAACGGAGTTTGCTACATGGTGAAAAACCTTACGGTTTGTAATAAATTCTGGTCCTCCACACCCAATACATCAGCGGCCGGCAGCGGAATGAATGCCCGTTGGTATCTGAATTTTAAAAGAGGACTCATAAACAGTGCGGCTGATATTCTTAACATAGAAGCGTTCGTACGCTGCGTAAGAACAGGAACCGAAGAGGATATCCCCGAAGAACAGCCTCTGCCTGAACCTTCAGAGGATGAAGAATGTATAAGAGATTCTCATTGCGAAGAAGAACAGTGGTGTGTGGACAACGAATGTGTTATGCAGCCCGAACCTGTATGGACCGACCCCGACACCGGCTATACATGGCAGACAAATCCGGCAAAGAAAACATGGAGTGAAGCTGCGGAATACTGCGAAAACCTTGAACTTGAGGATAGAAAAGACTGGCAGCTTCCATCTGTTTCTCAGCTGAAATCTCTTGTAATCGACTGCAGTGAAACCGAAAAATGCGAAATAGAAGACAACTGCAGCGGATACACAGCCTGCGGAGG
>JAWOGE010000027.1:0-5546 GCA_046497165.1 bacterium
CAGAAAGATTCCATGTTTATCCTGAATAATCCGCCGCATCTGTTTTAGATCTCTCTGGGAAAACCCTACCTCTTCGAGAGAAAGTTTTTGGGTTGTTTTATCAAGAACACGAAGAACAACAGATTCTCCATGCATTGAAGGTATTGTTGAGACACGAAAATCTATATCGTTTCCGGCTATCCTGACTTTGATATTGCCATCCTGGGGAAGTCGTTTTTCAGATATATTCATTTTTGACATTATTTTTATCCGTGTTATCAAACCTGATTGTGCCGCCTTGGGAACCTGCTGAATAAGATGAAGTTTGCCATCTTTTCTAAAACGCACATACATCTCGTCTTCAAAGGATTCAAAATGTATGTCCGAAACACCCTGCTTTACAGCACGAGATATTATATTATTTACAAAACGAATTATGGGAGCTTCATCTTCTGAATCTATTAAATCCGGAATACCTGTATCATCTTCGTCAACCATATCTTTAAGTTCATCAGCATTAAGCTGTCCCTCTCCTGTATCCATTCTGCTGTATGCGATATTAATTAAATCTGTAAGTTTGTTTTCTTCCATAAGAACCGGAACAACAGTTTTTTCATATATCATAAACATCTGGTTATAAAGAAAAGTATTTTGAGGTTCCGCAGTTGCCACATAGAGTTCGTCATTTTCCTCATAAAGAGGAATGGCACGATACTTTCTCGCAAGATTTATGGGAAAATCCTTGAGCACGGAATAATCCTGTTTCTCAATGTGTTCTTCATCAATTGCAGATAAACCGGTCTGTTCACATAACGCCTCAACAATATCCATGGGGATTATATCGCCATTGTCCACAAGTATATTTCCTATTTTTTTATCTTTTTCCACTTCCTCCTGTTTTTTAAGTGCGTCTGAAATGCAAGCCTCTGTTGTTTTATCAAACCTAACAAGTATCTCTCCAAATTTCATACTCATGACAATCCCTCTTTATTCATCTTCGAAATTGAGATCATCCATCTCTTCAATCAACGGAACTTCGTCATCTGAATCAGAATCATCTGTCGCATCATCAATCCCCGACTCTTTTTCAAAATCGTCTTCATGATATTCTTCCGTATCACCGTTAAGATCAATAAAATCACCACCGGAATCTTCTTCTTCATCATCTGTTTCTGTCTCCAGACCATCGGGGGTAACCATTATGTTTCTACGCTTCCCTCTGTTTTCTTCCTCTTTTTCCAAACGATTCAGCTCCCGGGCTTCCTCATCAAGCTTATGAGCAAGAGAAAGCAGCATACCGCGTTTTTTGGAATACATAACTCTTGTCTTATATTCCGTTATCTCTCCATAAAACTTTTTGGCAAAATCACGCCGCTCCTGAATTTTTCTTTCATATATTTTATTAAAATCAGCCTTGGATTCAATAATATGAGGAGTCAGAATAAGAAGAAGATTAACTTTTTCGTTGCTTGTTTTTGTGTATTTAAAAAGGTTACCTAAAACAGGTATATCTCCGAGAATCGGGATTTTGTTTTCCGATTCATTTGCAGTGTCTTTTATGAGACCTCCGACCACAACTGTTTGCTCATCTTCAGCATTAACTATGGTTTTTGCCGATCTTTTGGAAGTTATAACTCCGTAGTCATTCTGTCCCTGAACCTGACTGAGTTCCTGATTCACTTCAAGTGTCATATAGCCGCTTTCATTTATCTGAGGTTTTATTTTCAACTTGAGAGCAACCTCTTCCCGTTTATATGTCACCTGTGCTCCGGCGGCATTGTTTATAATGCTTCCCGAAGGAAATGGTATGGTACTTCCTACAATAATCTCCGCTTCTTCGTTGTCAGTTGTCAGAAGATGGGGAGTACTTATTACATTTATGTTGGAAAGACTCTGAGCAGCGTTTATAATAAGCCCCACAGATGGAACTCCGCCGAGCAAACCTACTCCGGGTATGTTTTCTGTTCCTGAAAGTGCAGGTCCGAGAAGCCCGGTCAGAAATCCCGTATTTCCTATATTTGACAAAGATTTTCCGAAAAACACAGGAATCTGTTCGCCAGCTATTTCAGTTTCAAAACCACCTGCAGAAAAAGCATTTCCATATTCCAGATCCTCATTTATTGTAACTTCCATTATTGCCGCTTCCACATAAACCTGACGCCTTTTAACATCAAGACTTTCAATTACATTACGCAAATTTTTGAAATCCTTATACGAAGAAACAACAACAATGGAATTGGTAGATTCATCTGAAGATATACTCACTTTCCCCTCAAACACAGCTGCTTCATTTTTCTGCTGTCTGCCGCTTGTTTTTCTGTGACTTGTAAGCTTCTGAAGAGTTTTAAGCATATCATCCGCTTTTGCGTTTTTGAGCTTTACAACATGAATTTCTCCCTCTCCCTCGACCTCCCGGTCAATGTAGCGAACAATCTGCATAACAAGAGAAAACATTCTCTTGCCACATAAAAGTATAAGTTGTTCACCGCGTTCATCGGGAACAATTTTCATATATACAGAGCTGTCAAAAAGAATCTCTTCGTCATCACCTTCGTCCCCCGAACCATCTTTTTTTTCTTTCTGTCCGACAGCTTTTATTTTGGGAACATCGTCCGACTGTTTCGGCCTTCTTCTTCCGCGCTGACGCTTTCTCTGGTAATCTCTGAAAATGTCTTCGATAATCTTTTGTGCCTCCTGTGCACCGATATAATCCAATTCTATTAATCTCAATTTCACAGTATCGGTTTTACCGGGCACATCCAGCTCTTCTATAACCTTAATCATCTGCCTTACATTAGCCGCATAATCAACAATTATAATTGTTGACTCATCTATTATTTTGTAACCGCCTCCTTTATTGTCAAAAACTTTTATTATGTCGGTAATCTCTTTTGTAGAAAGATATTTAGGCTTCACTATTGTTCCTATCATTTCAAAGGTATCAGGAACATCTTCTGGTTTTACCATTCTCATTTTCATGGATCTGACTTCATTCTCCCTTAAAACAACATAGAAGCTGCCATCTTTTGAAACACTGAAATTGTTTGTCGACAGAGTTGTCAGAAATGTCTGAAAAGCCTCTCTTATTGAAACAGGCTGCGGAGACATAATCGTAACCTTAGCCCTTCCCACCTGCTGAGTGAGAATGAAATTTTTATGAAGTTTTTCTGAAAACCACTTAATAACCTCCAATAAGGGAGTGTCATTAAAATCAAGATGAACCTTTGCCTTCATATTGATTTGTTTCTGATGTTCAGCTTCTATTTTTATTATATCAAAAACATCCCGAACTCTTTTTGGGTCTTCGGATTCGGAATCTTGAGAGGCTGACTCTGAATTTGCAGAACGAGGACGCTTTCCGGAGTTTGAACTGCGGGAAGGTTGTCTTTTTTTCGTTTCCTGATCCTCTTTTTCCTCCTCTTTGTCTTCATCCTTGTTTTTTTCAGAATCACTATCCTTGATGTTTCCGGGTTTTATTTTCTTTATTTTTTTTAGACGAGGCTTGTTAATTTTCACAGGGAATTTTACATCATTACCGTCGCTTTTCATTTCACCATCATCGTCATCGGCACTAACCGAAAAAAACACAGAAAGAATCAAAAAAATAACTGTAAGCTTTTTGTACATACTGCCTCCGCAATCACATACATTATCAATATCACATCCGCGGTCCAAACTTTGAACCATATTCCTATTAAGCAAATTTTATTCCTGAACATAAAAGCTGTGATTTCAACATCCTGACAAAAATATAGAGCTGACTTAAAATCACTATTGACAAAATGTCATGAATAATTGACAGAAAACTATTGAACCTGTTCCAAATAGGTTAGCCGGCAAAACTTCAGGACATATTTATTGAGACAGAGGATCTAAAAATCGCTCGAACAGCTTCTGCTTCTGTATTTTTCAATGAGAGAGTCGGACGGTTCAGGTTCAAAAACTTTTTAACAGAAAAGCTGTTATGAAGTATAAAGTTTCAACGGGTATTACGCTTTATGATCAGGTTCATTTTTTATTATTTTTCACCAGCTCAACCACTTTGTTAATCAACTCATTGTTTGTGGCTATCAGCTCCTCACCGACTTTAACCAGTCTGGCAATATTTTCTCTGGATACATCATCCCTCTCTTCAGATATACGGGGAAGTCCTGTCTGAAATCTAATGTAGTTCTTTTCTCCGACTATCTGGCTCATCTGATAGTCAGTATTATCGCACATACCGTCAAACATGCAATCAAAAAGAGGGCGTATCCATTCCGCTTTACCCCATTTTCTGGCTTCATCGTAAGATATGGGTTCGTTGAGCTTGCCGGTACCGCATGATATTACAAATATTTCATCGCCCGGGAAAAGTTTGACAGCTTCAGCATAAGCTGTAACAGATGGATTTTCAAGAAATATCCCCCCATCAATAAGAGCTTTACTGGCATTTTCAACGGTTACCAGAGCAGGCTCAAAATAGCTCGGAGCAGCTGTCGTGGCTCTTGCTACATATTTAACGGGAACATTTTTGAATTTGTTTTCCCAGCTTTTGAAAAGATAAGGCATTCTATCCTGAATGTTGTAACTTGAAACCATGAGCTTTACAAGAGAATCTCCTAACAGAGAATAACCGAAATGCTCTTCAAGAAGACTCTCGACTCCCTCCACTGAATATTTTCCGTCCAGATAACCGTTGACAGATAATATTTCACGCCACATGGAACGCTGAAATATACGATGTCCGCTTTTTTTATAGAAATCAACCATATCTTCAGCTTTATAAGCCGGATTACCACTACCGTCATCTTTTGTAAGAGCCAGTGTTATTATGCCGCCTGTGGATGTTCCGGCCATAAGATCACAAAATTCATAAACAGAACAACCGGTTCTTTTTTCAATTTCAGAAAGAACCATAGCAGGAATAACTCCTTTTATGCCTCCTCCGTCCACTGAAAGTACTATCCTCGTTTTTTTCTCCGTCAAGACTTTTCCTCTTTATTTATTAACTTCCGTTTTTTCGTCAATTTGAACAGTCAGTACCTCAACAGCTTTTTCCAACTGCCTGTCTCTTCCTTCAATATAATCATGAGGACTGTTTTCAACAACAAAATCGGGAACCAGTTCTCGATTTTCAAGTATATTTTCATCCATATCGTTTATCCCTATCTGAGGCACTCCGTAATACATAGTTCTGTCGAGCATTCTCGGCCACCACACGGCTGTGGAAGTTCCTGCAACAGGCATCCCCACTATTTTACCTATTTCAAGAGCTCTGTAAGTATAAGCAAACAGATGAGCATCGGAATAATTTCCTTCGTTTACAACAAGCACAGAATCTCCCGACCATTGTGAAAGAGGCTCTCCGCCGAGATTTTTTATATCCCGGTGGAAAAAAGAGGCGTATTTTTTTCCGCTCAGCAAAACTGCGAGATCGTTGTGGAGCCATCCGCCTCCGTTAAATCTGGTGTCAACAACAATACCATCTTTATCATTATATCTTCCGAGAATATCACTGTAAACTTTTTTAAAACTGTCTCTGTTCATACCTTTCACATGAACATACCCCAATTTACCTTTACTGA
>JAWOGE010000105.1:0-9524 GCA_046497165.1 bacterium
TCAGGTTTTTGCGGAAAAAGGTCTTCATGAGATGTTGAAAAAAGAGAAAGAGATTTTCGGTTTTGATAATTCGGAGGCAGGTGCGGTTGTGGCCAATATCTGGGATTTTTCAGATCTGATATATTATGTTATTTTTCATCAGAATGAGATAGATCAGATAATGAACATAGATCTGGATACTTCCGATATACCGCCGAAATATATATGGACTACGGCGGTTGTTTCTCTCGGAGTGAGATTGTCTTATTATATCGGAGCCGGAAGTGAACCCAGAGATATGATAAGTGAAAGACACATAAAATTTCTGGGATTTGAATCCAAAGAAACTTTTCTTGAAGCTTTTGAGAATGTTTTCAGAGAGACTTATTACAGAGAAAAAAGTATTTTTCTTTAAAAAAGAGGTTTTATGACTGATAAAATATCTGTGATTTCGGCAGGGAGTTGGGGTACTGCTCTTGCAGCTCATCTTTCCGGAAAAAACTATGATGTCAAGTTATGGGCAAGAGAAGAAGAGGTGGTTTCTTCCATAAAAAAAAGCGGTATAAACGAGATTTTTCTTCCCGGAATAAAATTACCTGAAAATCTTGTCTGCACAAATAGTCTTGAGGAAGCGGTCCGGGGAAGCAAAGTGGTTTTTATGGTTACACCGGCCCAGTATGCAAGACAATCCATGGAGGCCGCTGCTGAATTCATGGAGCCGGAGACAAAGATTCTCCTCGCATCCAAAGGTATAGAGAAAAAAACTTTGAAACTTATGCACGAGATTGCAGAGGAGGTTTTTCCGAGAACCAGAGCGGGAAGTGTATCTGTTCTGTCAGGGCCCACTTTTGCCCGTGAGTTTGCACTGGGGACTCCCTCAGCAGCCGTTGTAGCCGGGCACAACTCTTCTGATGTGAGTTTTATGCAGGAGTTATTGAGTTCAAGACATTTTAGAGCGTACAAGTCCACCGATGTAATAGGTGTCGAACTTGGCGGTGCTCTGAAGAATATAGTTGCACTCGGTGTGGGAATGCTTGAAGGTGCCGGACAGGGTAAAAATACACAGGCGGCACTTATGACTCGTGCAATTGCTGAAATCACCCGGCTTGTGACTAAAATGGGAGGCAATCCTTTTACTGTTAGCGGACTTTCGGGAACAGGAGACCTTATTTTGACCTGTACCGGTGGTTTGAGTCGGAATCGTCAGGTGGGGATAAGACTTGGAAAGGGCGAAAAAATTTCCGGAATACTTGAGAGTATGAATATGGTTGCAGAAGGTGTTGAAACAAGTTTTTCCGCCTATGAGCTCTCCTTAAAGAGCAATGTTGAGATGCCCATAGTTGAAGCGGTTTATCGTGTTGTTCATGAAAAAACCGATATGGAATCAACATTTCGGGCACTCATGGCCCGGAGCTTGAAAAATGAATTCTACGGATACGGAGTTCCCAGTTGAAAAAAATTAACACACTTATTCAGGGGGCCTGTGGACGAATGGGCAGAAGCATCGCTGCTCTTACGAAGAAAAACGATGATTTTAATATGGTTTTTCCGGCGGAGCATGAAAATCATGAATCTCTGGAAAAAGATTTTTCAGAAGTGACAGGGATTTTCGTCAAATCTGTCCCTGTAGGCATCATAACATCTTTTTCCCCTGAAAACATTGATGTTGTGGTGGATTTTTCCAATCCGGAGGCTTGTATGGCAGCTCTCGATTATGCCTGCGAAAACAAAATACCTTTTGTTTCGGGTACAACCGGTCTGAGCAACGAAAATAAAAAACAGCTTGAAGAGGCTTCGAAAAAGATACCGCTCATACACTCTTCAAATATGAGTCAGGGTGTGAATGTTCTTTTTTATGTCCTGGAAAAAGCAGCTGAACTCACCTGTGCTTTTGATTCAGAAATAATAGAAAAACACCATAACAGGAAGCAAGATGCTCCTTCCGGTACTGCAATTTCTCTTGCCAAAATAGTTGCCGAAGCCCGTAAAAAAAATCTTTCTGAAATTGAAAAAAACGGTCGTAGCGGAATAAGTCCTCGCAATAAAGATGAAATAGGAATCCACGCTGTTCGGGGTGGAACTATAACCGGAGAACACACGGTAATTTTTGCCGGTCAAAATGAAACAATAGAACTGACACATCGTGCTCAGAACAGAGAAATATTTGCCGACGGTGCTCTTGCGGCCGCTAAGTGGCTGGCAGGAAGACAAAAACCCGGTTTTTATTCCATGCGTCATGTGTTAGGTCTTTGATATCGGATATTTTTTATGTACATACCTGCCACAAAAAAAGAACTTGAAAATCTCGGATGGGACAGAGCCGACATAATTATTGTAACGGGCGATGCTTATGTGGATGTGCCGGCTTCAGGTACAGCTCTGCTTGGCAAATATCTTATAAAAAAAGGTTTTCGTGTTGCAGTAATATCTCAGCCCGAAATTTCAGACGGAAAAGATATAACGGCTATGGGAGAGCCCCGTCTGTTCTGGGGAGTTTCAGCCGGTTGTACAGATTCGATGGTTGCAAATTATACGGCTCAGAAAAAGAAACGGAGATCGGACGACTTCACACCGGGTATGAAAAATACACGCAGGCCCGACAGAGCAACAATCGTTTACACAAACCTTATAAAAAGGTTTTTTCCCGATACGGTTCCCGTGGTACTGGGAGGTATTGAAGCAAGTCTGAGAAGATTGGCCCATTTTGATTTCTGGCAGGAAAAAATTAGAAGAAGTGTTCTTTTTGATGCCAAAGCCGATTATCTTGTATATGGAATGGGTGAAAAAACAGCTTTTGAACTTGCAGAGGCTCTGAGAGACGGAAAAGACCCCCGGAACATACCGGGACTGTGTTATATATCCTCAGAACCATTAAAAGATGCAATTACGCTTCCCTCTTTTGAATCTGTGGATGGTGATAAGAAAAACTTTGAAAAGATGTTTATGACATTTTACAAAAACACAGACAGAATCAAGGGCCTTCGTATGCAGCAAAAACACGGAGGTCGTTATCTTGTTCATAATTCTCCCCGTTTTCCACTTGAGCAGAAAGATATTGATGAAATTTACGATCTCAGATTTGAATACGACGCCCATCCTCTGGAAAAGAAGAAGGGAAAGATAAAAGCTCTGGACACAGTCCGTTTTTCAATAACCACTCATAGAGGTTGTTTCGGAGAATGCAGTTTCTGTGCCGTTTCTCTTCATCAGGGAACCGTCATAGAATCCCGTTCAGAAGATTCCGTTCTCAGAGAAATTGAAAGAATGTCAAAACACAAACTGTTCAGAGGTGTAATTTCAGATATGGGCGGACCAACTGCCAATATGTATAAAATGAACTGTAAAAAACAGATAAACAGTGGAAAATGCAGTGAAAAACATTGTTTGCATCCAGAAATTTGTGAAAAACTTGAAAAAAATCATCAACCCCTTGTGAAATTGATGAAAAAAGCATCTGAAATTGAAAATGTAAAACATCTGTTTATAGGATCGGGACTCAGACACGATTTGATTCTTGCTGACAAAAAATCCGGAACAAGGTATCTGAGATCGCTTACGGAAAATCATATTTCAGGACAGCTGAAATTCGCACCTGAACATATTTCAGAAAAAGTTCTTGAATTAATGAAAAAACCAGAAAAAGAGAGCTCTCTTTTATTTAGAAAAAAATTTGATGCAGAAAATCAGAAAACCCGGAAAAAACAGTACCTGACCTGTTACTTCATAGCCGCACACCCGGGATGTGAAATTGATGACATGAAAAAACTGAGAACTTACTCCATAGAGAAACTGGGAGTCAAACCCAGGCAGGTTCAGATCTTCACGCCGACGCCCTCCACAATATCCACACTGATATATTTTACAGGTCGGAATCCCTTTAACGGAGAGGAAGTTTTTGTGGAACGCAGTCTGAAAAACCGGGCAAAACAGAAAGAGGCCGCCCTCGGAATTTCCGGAGGAAAACCCCGAAAGAAAAAGACTCGTCGCTCATTACGCAAAACTAAAAAACGGTTATAGTTCAGAATGTATAAAACGCATGGTATTTATTGCAGGAGCGAAAAATCTTTCACTTTTACAGTCATTTCCGAAGAGTGAAGGGAGTGTCATAAGCCTGTTGCTCCAAACACATTTTAGGTCGTTTATATTTTTTCGCTATTTTTTTAATCTTTATTTTCACCTGAATCGTTCGATTCTGAGTTAGAAAACATGGGAAAGAGTTCTGATTCATAAGAGTTACACAAAATCTGAGGTTCACCCGAAGGTTAATCGGCGATTTTTGTAACTTCTTAAGAGCAGAAGGCTTTTTCATTTTTCAATGAGAGAGTCGGATGGTTCAGGTTTCACAGTTTCTGAACTATTCTTTTTTTTTCAGATATTTTAAAACCGCTATTTTCAAGTAATTTTTCAAGGAGCATGGAAGATAAAATGACAAGAGGAATCGAAATAAAAAGCCTTATCAGTGAAAATTTTATTCCAATGAAAGATGCTTCAAAAATCGTCATCGGAATTCTTCCTATTGCGGAAGCGGAGATATAGGTAAAAACAACGCTTAATCTGGCACCTTTCTTCTGCAGAGAACAGGCAACCGGGAAAGAAACAAGAATGCCTCCGATAGTTGTTCCAGAAAGCATTATTGCCCAGAAATATCCTTTAAATCCGGAGTTTTGACCAAGATGTTGTTCAACAGTTTCTCTTTTTATCCATACTTCAAAAAGGCCTATCATAATAAAAGCACAGGGAAGTATTAAAAGTAACTCTTTTGAGTAAGACAGAAAATTATAACCTATTTCAATGCCTGAATCTATTCCAAAAATGAGTGATGTGACAATAAAAATCAAATAAGCAACGGCTATAATACAGGTTGTAATAATCATAGCAGCTCTCCGTAAAAAAGAGCTGTGACAAGAGCAGTCAAGACAGCGATTATGAGCGAAATAATGTTTCTGAGCAGTGCTGTTTTAGTTCCGAGATAAACTTTTTCAACAGGAAAAGTAACAATTCCCACCATCATAAGAGTTGTGGTAAAGGCGGAAACTATCATATAAGAAACACCTTTCCCGAGCATTATTCCGCCAAGAGGAAATGCAATGAATCCCGGCATCACAGCAACTGAACCGAAAAAAAGTGCAGATAAAAAAGAGATCCATTTTGAAGAGCCGTCAAGATGTTCAACAATGGTCTGTTCAGAAACGAAATAAAGTGCAATTGATACAGCAATAAGCATCAATGTAAATGAAGGCAGAATTTTCAATAGCTTTTTAAACGCAATCTTCAATGCAGCTTCTGTTTTTTTATAGTCCTTTAAAAAAGATGTTAGAAGAGCAATTCCTGTAAAAACAAAAACATAAATCATAGATTCGCCTTAGTCCAAAATATCAGGATAATCTCTTGTTTCATCATTTTTTATACATCGAAACATACTTAGTTTATCTTGCCCGGTTAAAAAAGCAAAAATCTGAGTTAAGCTTGAATCGACCGACTCTCTCATGGAAAAAAGTAAGAATTGTCGAAGCAATGCTTTGTACCTGAATCGTTCGATTCTGAGTTAGAAAATATGGGAAAGTCGGACGGTTCAGGTTGTAATCAGCTGAGAGATGATTCGTGATTGTATTTTATCATTGAATTTTCGTCCATCTCTTTTGTTTCCATATTTTTGATTTTCTCATTGAAACGGAGTTTTTCTTTTTCTTTCAACTTTTCCATGCCTTTTCTGTCTTTGGAGGCGGCAACCAGACTTTCTTGTTTCTTTTTTTCCATCATTTTATATTTTTCAATATTTTTTTCTATTACTTTAATTTTATTTTGTGAATTCTGAAAAAAATTGTGAAAAAGATTTATCTCTTCAGGTGTTACGCTTCCCTGACGAATCATACTGCGGTATTCGTTTTCAAGTTTTACCATCTCTTTTTCAAGAGAGCTTTTTTCTTTTTCCACAGCTTGCTTTTTTCTTATGATTTCCATAAGTTCTTTTCTCAATTTGTTTTCACGAATTTTTTTTGTCTTCAAAACGCTTTCGAGAGAGAATTGAAATTTTCGCATATTATCTCCGTCTCAGTAAATAAGCCGGTAAACAATATGCAATTATTGTGCCTCAATAGACAATATCCGGACCGCAGCCTGTGGAGGGGTCTCTGTTTTTTTCTTCGGGAATTTCGCAGGAAGACCATGTGCTCCAGACCCCTTCAACACAAAGTCTTTTTTCTGTTCCGGCTTTATTTATTCCGCAGGAACGCTCCTGAATTTCACCGTTTACGCAACTGTCACTGTCCTGACATTCAGACCATTCACTCCAGTTGCCTTCTATGCATATCCGGTTTTTTGTTCCGTTATCGTTGATGCCGCATGACTGAGTTTCCACAGTGTTGTTTTTACAGATATCAGGATCATCGCATTCACTCCAGCTGCCCCAGTTTCCTTCGTTGCAGGCTCTTGTTTTTATTCCGTTATTATTCAGACCGCAGTTTTTTTCTTCCGATGAATCGTTAATGCATTGGTCCGGGTCATCACAATCCCATTCTTCCCAGCTTCCGTTAAAACAGTTTCTGTACATGATGCCGTTATTGTTAAGCCCGCAGGATTCTCCATTTTCGGAACTTCCGTCAATACATTCATCGGGATCTTCGCACAGACTCCATTCCTCCCATTCACCGTCACTGCACATGCGTTCCATTGAGCCGTTGTTGTTCAGTCCGCATTCCTTTTTTTCTATGTTTCCGTTTCTGCAGATATCATCATCAACGCAATTGCTCCAGTCAATCCAGGAGCCGTCTATGCACTCTCTGTCCGATACTCCGTTATCATTCAGTCCACAGCTTTTTGTTTCTTTTTCTCCGTTTACACAGATATCCGGATCAGAACATGAAGGTTCTGACCATTGTCCGCCGGAGCAGATTTTTTCAAATATACCGTTGTTGTTCAGTCCGCATTCACCGAGTATTTCAGCACTTCCGTCAATACATTCATCAGGGTCGTCGCAGCTTCCCCAGGCATTCCAGCTTCCATTTTCACATGTTCTGAACTGTTCGCCGTTGTTGTTTAAGCCGCAGGGTTGTTTTTCAATCTCAAGGTTTCTGCATTCATCAGGATCGCTGCATTTTGACCATGCGGACCAGGAACCTTTTTCACAGCTTCTTGTTGAGATCCCGTTTCCGTTGTATCCGCATTCAGCGGTTTCTTCGTTGTCGTCAACGCATTCATCGGGATCATTGCAGGCTGACCATTTTTCCCATTTTCCGGTTTTACACAGACTTTCGCTTGTTCCGCGTTCATTTATACCGCAGGATTTTGTTCTCTTTGTTCCGTCAACACAGATATCAGGGTCATCACATTCTCCGGAATAAGTCCAGTTTCCGTTTTCACAGAGCATGGGAATAAGTCCGCGGTTGTTGATTCCGCATGAAGTAGTTTTTGAACTGTCATCTTTACATTCATCGGGATCATCGCAGGAAGACCATTCAGACCATTGTCCCGTTACGCATGTTCTTATGCTTGTTCCTCTGTTGTTGTAACCGCATGAGTTCAGCTCTTCAGAATAATCTTCACACTCATCAGGATCGTCGCAGCTTCCGAATTCACTCCAGATCCCTTCTGTACATTCTGAAATCCTGACACCTCTGTCATTGAGTCCGCATATCTTTGTTTTTTCACTGCCGTTGACACATTCATCGGGGTCATTGCATTCAGAGTTTTTCCAGGAACCTTCTATACAGGTTGAACTGAAAGTTCCGTTACCGTTTAAACCGCATTCGCCCTCTTTTTCTGCTCCATCCTCACATTTGTCGGGATCGTCGCAGGAGGACCAGTCAGACCACTGTCCGGTTTCACAGATTCTTTTTTCATATCCGCGATTGTTCAATCCGCAGCTTCGACTTTCTGTGTTTCCGTCAATGCAGATGTCAGGGTCGTTACACTCTCCGGACTCTTCCCATTTTCCCAGGATGCAGTTAAATTCTTTTGTGCCTCTATCATTGAGGCCGCATTTTTCAGTTTTTTCGGTTTCGTCCTCGCATTCGTCCGGGTCGTTGCAGTCACTCCAGTTTTTCCACTGTCCTTTTTCGCATAATCTGAACTGATCGCCGCGGTTATTGTAGCCGCATTCTCTGCTTTCCTCTGTTTTATTTACACAAACATCGCTGTCACTGCATTCAACAGAAACAACCCAGGAGCCTTCGCTGCACAAATAAAACCGGTCTCCATTTCCGTTCAATCCGCATACATTTTCCTCTTTCATTCCGTTGCCGTCAACACATACATCGGGGTCATCGCATGAACTGTCAGCAAGCCATGTTCCTTCAACACAGCTGTATGAAATCGAACCTCTGTTGTTAAGTCCGCAGTTTTCCGTCATGGTGCTGCCTTCGATACATTCATCGGGATCATTGCAATTTTTCCATTCCTCCCAATGACCGTTTTTACACTCTCTGGTTTCAGTGCCGTTTTCATTCAGCCCGCAGGAGCGTTCTTCAAAATTGCCGTTTTCACACACATCATCATCAACACACTCACTCCATTCGCTCCAGAAACCGTTTAAGCACTCCCTGACTTCCGATCCATTGTTGTTTATGCCGCAGGATCTGGTTTTTTCCGCACCATCTGCACACTCATCAGGATCATCGCATTCACTCCAGCTGCGCCACTGTCCGGAGAGACATACTCTTTCCTGGGTTCCTCTGTTGTTGAGTCCGCATTGGCGCTGTTCTTCATTTCCGTTTTTACAGTTGTCCGGATCATCGCATTCGTCGGTTTCAGACCATTTCCCATTTATACATACAAGAAGAAGATCTCCGTTTCCGTTAAGTCCGCAGCTGTTTTCCAGAGAATCTCTTGCTCCGTCTCTGCATTCATCCGGATCGTCACAGTCTGACCATTCGGACCATCTTCCGCTTTTGCATTCACGCTGCTGAGAACCGTTGTCGTTGAATCCGCAGCTTTTTGTTTCGGATGTTCCATTACTGCACTCATCAGGGTCCTCACAATACCATTCATTCCATTTTCCGTCGGTACATGACCTTTTTAAAACACCATTGTCGTTGAATCCGCATGTTTCTGATGTCTCAGAGTTTCCGTTAATACATTCATCCGGATCATCACAAGAGGAACTGTCAGACCACATTCCGTAAAAACATTTTCGATAACTGACTCCATTGTTATTTTTTCCGCAGGAAACAGTTTCCTGCGTTCCGTGAACACATTCCTCTTCGGGACAGGGAATACTTTCATTTTCATCAAAGCAGGTACAGAAATCAGGCTCCAGCTTGTCAAAAGTCGCTTCAACTCCTGTTTCATCATCGTAAAGATTTACAGCTCCTCTCACATCCAGGTTTTCTCCGGGCAGAAAATTTTCATTTTCTCCATGACAGATTATAAAGTCACCGTCTGTGGAAAATGCCGTATGACACATTTTTTTCATCTTCATATTTTCAGTGTCTATTATGGCCCGGGAAAGAATTACACCTGTGTAATCTTTTGCGGGCAGAAAAAAGCTTTCCGATTCTCGCATTCCCAGAAGATCTTCCATGTCAAAAAACGAATTGCTGATATTTATC
>JAWOGE010000214.1:0-5860 GCA_046497165.1 bacterium
AACTTTGCCGACGAGAAGGGGTGGAATATACAATAAGAGGAAATGGTTCCTCTGCAATGGGGTTCGTATTGGGGCCGGGACTTATAATTGATACAACCAGAATGAAAAAGATGGAGTTTGATACCGGCAACCGTGCAGTTACTATTGGTGCGGGTGTAAGTGCATTTGAGCTTCAGAAGGAAGCTGTAGCACGCGGCTACCGGGTAATTGCTGCTGAACCTTCGGCACTGTATTGTGCCAACATTATGTGTTCCGGGTTGTTTTCATTATTCTCAAGTTCCTACGGGACAGGGACTGACAATCTTATCGATGTGGAATTTGTTTCAAAGGAGGGGGATATTTTTTCTCTTTCACAACGGGATGCTCCTAACTTGTACGGATTCAGTAAAAGTGAGCCTCCTGTTCAAGAAATATGTACGCAGGCTGTAGTTAAGCTTCACCCTATTGTTAAAGACGAATCGGCAATAGCGGTACCGTTTTCAAATATGCAATCTGCTATGATCTACGCGAAAAAACTTAACATGCGACATATCGGACTTGGTATCGGAGTGCTCGGGGGAGAATACCTCAGTACTTTTATATCTCCGACCTCTGAACTTGCTGAAACCCTCCGGAATATTTTTCATAAGGAGCTGGGCATCGAATATCTTGTTATGGTTCTTGGAAACAAACATCACCTCGAGGCAGCCAGAGATATGGCTCCGGTAGTCCTAGAGCAGGAGGTAATGAGGGCACTGATACTGGGCATCCCTGCACTGGGCGAAGAAGGGCTTATTCAAATTTTACGAGGAATGGAAGGTGAATTAAAACCTTACGAAATATTAGCAAAACCCGAAATGTTACCCATTATTGAAACAGCTCTTGATCCTTCTCCCGAACAATTGTCCGAGGCTGTTGATCCTGATTTGAGGTCTTTTTACAAGAAGCTGTACAACCGCACTGAACTTACCGACATGCTTTGGCTGAACACTTTCAGAATAGTTAGTTCCAGGATGGGAAGAGATGGACACCTTATAGTTACTATATTATATGTGCCGCTCGATAACATCCCTCAGGTGGAGAAGATACATAAAGAATTTAAAAAGTTGACAAATAGATGCGATGTGCGGGGCGAATTCGGTTTTCTTACACCGGTAGACCAAGGAGCGATGGGTATTTTTGAATGGGACATGTATCTGGATCATGCAAACCCTGAAGAGGTGAAAAAGATGCAGAAAGCCATGGAAGAACTGGTGGTTATGGTGAAAGGGTTTTCACAGCAGGATCCCCGGGTGCTCTGGATTGGCGATGTTCTTAACAAGGGATTCTCCAGAAAGGAAGCCTATTTGTATCACGGAGCAAACTTCAATTGAGTAATTCACCGATTCTCATTACAGGTGCAACCGGTTTTCTCGGAGGCTTTTTAGCCGGGAAGCTGATAAAAAAGGGGCGAAAAACGATTCTTGCAGTACGACCGAAGGGAAATAATACTGCCCGGCAGCGGGTAGAAAATCTTTTGAGGTTTCTTGCTATAGAAAAAGCAGAGCACGAGCCGGTAGTTATTCCTGCAGAGATTGATAAGCCTGGGCTGGGCCTTTCGGAAGAGCACCGGCAAATACTTCGGGATGTGCCGGAGGTTCTGCATTGTGCTGCGGACACCTCATTTGCGGAGAGAAAAAAGCAGCAGGTTGAAACAACGAATTTACAAGGGATGCTGAATGTATTTGATGTTGTGCCGAATTGTGAAAGATTTTTCCATATGAGCTCAGCCTATTCTGCCGGCAAGCAGCAAGGTCTTATCAAGGAAGAGATGCAGCATCCGTCAAGTTTCCATAACCCTTACGAACAGTCGAAAAATGAAGCTGAAAAACTTATAACAAACCTGTGCAGAGAAAAGGGCATCAATCTTACCGTTTTCCGCCCCTCCATTACTTATGGTGATGCAATTACCGGAAAAAGCCTTCGGTTTAATGCGTTGTATTTTCCGGTGCGGACACTGCTTTTTTTCAGAGATTCTCTGAAAAAAGATATTATGGAAAAATCCGGCAAACGGGCTGCTAATCTCGGTGTTTCGATAAGTAAAAACGGGGAAATACACCTTCCTCTTACATTTCCCGGAAACGGTCGGCTGAACCTTGTTCCGATCAACTTTCTGGTGAAAGCTGTTACCGCAATAATGGACAGCAAAGAAACCGGTATTTTTCATATTGTCAATCCAAAATCCGATACCATCGGACAGTTTATAAACAATATCGAAAGACATTACTCTATTTCAGGCTTGGAGGTGGCCGAAAAATCGACGCATGACGGCCCTTTGCAGATCATTATTAACAGTTATATGGATGTATACTATCCCTATTTCTGCGACAAAAGAATCTTCAACGATTACCGGTCAAGAAAAATACTGGAGCCTTTAGGAATTAAATGTCCTGCGTTAACACCGGCTATATTTAAGAGATGTATGGATTTTGCCATGGAAGCAGACTGGGGATCGAAAATTCAGGTATAAATTTATGTGCAGTATTCTTGCAGATCTGCTGCCATCTTGCATATGTTACATGTGCGGAACTCGAGATAAATCTTAATTGTTGAAATTCGAATCTCCTTGTGAACTTATGTTGAATTTCTGTTTTTTGTGTATATACTGAAATGCAGTGAGAAACGGAAGGAGTTTTCTTTGCGCGAACTGAATATGTTTAAGGATTATCTTCTGCACGAGAAAAGATACTCGATAAATACGGCCGATGCTTATATTTCGGACATAAGCCTGGCTGAATGCTATTTCAATGATACGGGAACATCACTTCTGAAAGTTGACAGGGAGTTTCTTAAAAACTATCTCGCTTCTCTTTTCCATGCGGTAACCTCCACAACTCTTCAGCGTAAGATATCGGCACTGAAGCATTTTTTTCATTTTATGAATAAAAGGAAACTCTGTGAAAACAATCCCGCAGTCAATTTGATATCACCCCGTAAGGGTTTGAAACTACCTCAATTTCTCACAAGAAATGAGATAGACCGGATAATTTCTTTTAATTTTTCTGCTGATTTGAAGGGTTTCAGGAATAAGGCTCTCATGGAACTTATTTACGGTTCGGGTTTGCGTGTCGGTGAAATAGTCAAATTGAGAAGAAAAAATGTGGATTTTGAAGAGGAGGAGGTAGATATACTGGGAAAAGGCAAAAAGGAGAGGGTTGTTCCTGTTACTTCTGAGGCAATCTCCGCAATTGAAGATTATCTGATGAAACGCGGTGATTTCTTTGAACCCAAAGCTTTTTTGTTTCTCAACATGCGGGGAAAACCCATTACGGAGAGAGGTGTTCAATACATAATAAATAGAATCGCTATCCGTGCAGGTGTTTTCAGAAAAGTGTCACCTCATATGCTGAGACACAGTTTCGCCAGTCATTTTCTTGAAAACGGTATGAATTTGCGTTATCTCCAGCATATGCTGGGTCACAGCAATCTTTCCACCACTCAGAACTACACACATCTCGGGATAACGGAGCTTCAGGATATTTACAACCGGACATTTCCGGATAACAGAAAAAGTGAGGTATAAAATATGTTTAAAGGAACTACAATAATAGCTGTGAGGGATTCGAAATCTGTTGTCATAGCCGGTGACGGACAGGTTTCCATGGGACCTTCAGTTATAAAATCAAACGCCAATAAACTGAGAAGGCTCGGGGAGGGGAAACTCATTGCCGGGTTTGCCGGTTCAACTTCTGATGCAATAACTCTTTTTGAAATATTTGAGGAAAAACTCAAGCGTTTTAACTGGCAGACAAGAAAAGCAGCAGTGGAACTGAGTAAAACCTGGAGAAAAGACAAGGTCTTGGGACAGCTTGAGGCGTTGCTCCTTGTGGCGGACGAACAGGAAACTCTTCTTATTTCGGGAAATGGCGATGTTCTTTCTCCTGAAAATGATGTCATAGCAATAGGTTCGGGCGGCAACTACGCCTATGCAGCTGCACTTGCTCTTCAGGACAACACAAGGTTGGGAGCCGAAAAAATAGCGGTAAAATCCCTTGAAATTGCTTCAAACATATGTGTTTATACCAATTCAAGTATTTCAACAGAAAAAATAAAAGTGAGAGGTTGACATGAGTATATCAGTATCTAATCTTACTCCTGCCGAAATGGTGGCAGAGCTGGACAAATATATAATAGGTCAGGAACAGGCTAAAAAAACAGTTTCCATAGCACTTCGCAACAGATGGCGGCGTTCCGGAATAAAAGATCCCACAATGAAAAAAGAGATTCTTCCTAAAAATATACTTATGTCCGGACCCACCGGAGTTGGTAAAACTGAAATCGCAAGACGCCTTGCACAGATAACGCAGTCTCCTTTAATAAAAGTTGAGGCCACAAAATTTACGGAAGTGGGTTACATAGGTCGTGATGTGGAATCCATCATCAAAGATCTGGTGAAAACTGCAGTTAACACCAGAAAACGGGAAGAGTTGGAAAAGGTCAGGGAACGGGCAGAAAGAATTGCTGAAACCCGTGTTCTCGATCTTCTCAACATTCCGAGTCCGGAAGATGTAAATGAGGATGATGAATTTTATGAAGATAAAATGAAACGCCGGGAAGAGTACCGGGAGCGTATGCTTGAAAAACTAAGAAACGGTGAGTTCGATGAAAAAGAGGTGAGCATAACAGTTGAAAATCAGATGTTGCCTGTTTTTGAAATATCCGGGAATTCTCAAGAGGATATGGATGTTTCCATAAAAGATATGATGGGGAATCTATTTCCTTCAAACAAAAAAAACAAAAATATGAAAGTTCGTAATGCCATCGATCATATAATACAACAGGAAAGCCAGAAAATGATCGACATGGATAAAATAAACCGTGAAGCTCTTAAATGGGCTGAAGAGAACGGAATTGTATTCATAGATGAAATTGACAAGATAATTGCACGAGGAGGGAACAGAAGCGGCCCTGATGTTTCACGAGAAGGTGTTCAGCGGGATTTTCTTCCCATTGTTGAGGGTTCCACCGTAACAACAAAATTCGGTCCCATAAAAACAGATCACATTCTTTTCATAGCGGCAGGTGCTTTTCACATGGTCTCCCCGTCAGATTTAATACCCGAGCTTCAGGGACGATTTCCTCTTTCCGTTTCACTTCACTCTCTTGATGCAGAGCATTTTCGTAAAATTCTTTCTGAACCGCAGTGTTCACTTATAAAGCAGTACAGAGCACTCATATTCACAGAAAAAATAAAACTGAACTTTTCAAAAGATGCAGTGAAAGCCATCGCGGGTATAAGCTATGAACTTAACAACACAACTCAGGATATAGGAGCAAGGCGTCTTCAGATGGTTCTTGAAACTCTTCTCGAAGAAATATCTTTTTCCGCACCCGATATTAAAAAGAAAAAAATTACCATTACAGCCGAATATGTTAATGAAAAACTGCTGAAAGAAAAAGAAAGTGAAAAACTGAGCAAATATATTATCTGACCGATAACACTGCCGGCACAAAATCTTGACATTCAAACAATCCGGTGATTTACTGAAACTGCGACAAATCATCAGGTATTAAAATGCGGGGCATAAGAGAAAAAAACAGTTTTTCAACTTTCATTGCAGTTTTTTTTCTGTTTTTGCTTTTTTTCTCTGTTCTCTTTATCCGTTTTCCTCTGGAGGAAAAGCTCCCCGGCAACTGTGACTCTTTAATTGTCATAGCCTATTGTGATTTTCAGCTTGAACGCATTAAATCATTTTTCACATCTGAATCCTTCGGAACGAGCATGTATCCCGTTGAAGACCCTCCTGCCTATGGAGAATCGTCTCCCGGGACACAGTTTATTTATATGGGGCTCCGTCTCACGGGGATGAATATATATTGGACATACTTTTTTTATCTGACA
>JAWOGE010000244.1:0-4563 GCA_046497165.1 bacterium
GTTCCTGTATCCCCACATATCAACTTATGTACTCGTTACCGGTGACACGGATTTTCGACCGCTCATTGTCGATCCGACTTGAAAAAAACATTGAGGATATAGGCTGAAACAGTCAAAAGAATGGTTACAGCTCCGGCGGGCACATCCAGAAAATATGAGATATAAAGCCCTGTCAGCATAAGCAGAATGGATATTATTACAGCAAAAAGCATGACAGTTGAAATATTCCTGAAATATAAAGAAGATATGGCCGCAGGCAGAGTCAGAAAAGCTATAACAAGAAGAAGCCCCACAATCTGCATAAGAATAACCACAGTAAGGGAAATCAGTGTGTAAAAAACACCGTAGACAACAAAAGCGGAAATACCTCTGAGTATAAGATGTTCAGCGTCAAAACAAAGAGCTTTCAGATGTCGGAAGAAAAAAACAGCAATTCCAACTACAAAAAAATCCAGCATGGCAAGATAAAAAAGATCTTTTTGAGAAACCATCATTATATTTCCAAAAAGATAACTCATCAGATCTGTTGCATAACCGGGCGTAAAATGCAAAAAAACAATTCCAGAAGCCATACCCGCTGACCATAAAGCACTTAAAACAACATCCTCGGCTTCTCCGAACTCAACTTTTATTAAAGTGAGAATTATTGCAAATAAAAAAGCTGTAAATACAGCCCCTGCAACAGGATTTATGCCAAAAAACCTCGCGGCTCCAACTCCTGCAAGAACAGCATGTGCGATTCCACCGCTTATAATTCCTATTTTCTTTATATGAACAAAAGTTCCTGTTATACCACAGGCCAACCCGGACATAAAAACAGCGGCGACAGCATTTCGCATAAAAGTCTGATTAATGACATCATACAAAAAACCCATGTCATATTCCGCATTTGTGATGAATAAAATTTACGCCTTTATCAAAATCCTCACTGAGAGAGTGTGCCACAGCTTCTTTACTTTCATGAATAATCATCTGCCTGTTTATGCATCCTATTCTTGACACATAACGGGGCATGACACTTATGTCGTGAGAAATCATGACAACCGCCATTTTTTCGTTAAGCCTGGTAAGCATTGAATATATGTTTTTTTCCATGGCGGGATCCACACTTGCAACAGGTTCGTCGAGAAAAAGCACTTGAGGATTGTTCACAATACTTCTGGCAATAAGAGCCCTCTGTTTCTGACCTCCGGAAAGATCCCCGAAACGCTTTTCAGCCTGAGAAGACAGTTCTACCTCATCAAGAACTTCTATGGCTCGGACGATCTCTTCTTCAGAGTAAAAAGGAAAAAATGAATTAGCTTTAAGAAGTCCCGTAAGTACAACATCTTTTACAGAAATGGGGAAAAGATTGTCAAAATTTACAATCTGAGGTACATAGCCTGTTCTATGTCTTGATTTTTCAGGTTTTTCTCCGAGAAGTTTAACTTTTCCGCAGTCAGGCTTCAGAATTCCGAGAGCAAGCTTCAGAAGAGTTGTTTTACCACCCCCGTTCGGCCCTACAACAGCCATAAATTCCCGGTCTTCAAGAGAAAAAGATATATTTTCTACAATATCGTGTTTTTTATCATAAGAGAAAGAAACATCTTTGAAAATTAAAGGATTGTTCATGGAGAATCTCCTGAAGGAGAGAGATATTTCAAAATTTTTTCAGAAAATTTTTTCATATTGGCAATGTAATCATAAGCCAGAGGATCCACTGAAACAACTTCTATTCCTGTCTGTTCCGCTACGGAAGAAGCGATGGCTGTATCAAACTGCCTCTGAACAAATATAACAGGTATTTCAAGGCTCTTTACACGATTTATCAATTTTGACAGAGTTTTTGTTCCAGGCTGTTTCCCATCAATTTCCACAGAAATCTGTTCAAATCCATACCTGTCGGCAAAATAACTCCAGGACGGATGAAAAACCAGAAACTTTTTTTGCGATATATTTGAAAACCTGCTTTTCAGTATCTGGTGAGTTTCTTCCAGTTCCTGCCTGAAAGCCTCTAAATTTTTACGATACACACTCTTTTTGTCGGGATTTTTCTTTGAAAGAACTTTAAAAATATTTTCAGCCATTTTGCTGACCCGGAGAGGATCGGTCCATACATGCGGATCTGCAGTGTGTTCATGATCATTACAATTATGAGAATGTTTATCTCTGGAATTGAACTCAATCTTTTCAACACCACGAGACATATCGTAAAAAAACAGATCCGGATAATTTTTTTTAAGTCGATTAATCCAGGAGTGCTCAAAAGGAACATTTATATAAAAGTATACCTCTGCGTTCCATAAATCACGCATCTGTCCAGGAAGAGGCTCGTAAAGTGCAGGATTATGCCCCGGACCAACCATAACACGGACATCAGCGGAATCTCCGGCTATTTTTTCCACAAAAAATTTCTGGGGAAGAATACTCACAAAAACAGAAAGATTTTTTTCATCTTTTCCGGCTGATTCCAAACTTTTTGCTTCAGATCTGTTTTTACAGGCAGCAAATAGCGTAAAAACAATCATAAAACAGACAATTTTTCTCAACATACCTAAAACTCTTTATTTTATTCAGAACATTCCATATTGCTGTCAAAGTAAGGCAACTCCAGACTGCTGTCATCTATGGAGTCAAGTTTGTCTCTGCCTTTTTTCGTAAGCACAAAAAACATTGTCCGGCAATCTTCATCTCCCACATGACGGGAAACATATCCTTTTTTTTCCATGCTTTTCAAAATGCGCGACATTCTTGAAACCGAAAGCCCCACTTCTTCAGCAAGCTTTCCCGCTTTTATTCTTCCATTATTCAGAGCACAGAGAGAAAGAGCTTCGTTGATAGATATTCCGTACTTTTTTTTCAATCTGTTTTCGAACTCATAAACTGCTCGAAAAACCTCTTTGGCAAAACAAAGTTTTTTCATCTCCGGCTCCTTCCTGTATTAAACTCTTTTTTCATTTTATTCTCAACACACAAACTGTCAACAGATTCTCAATTGTTTTTTCATACCTGAATCGTTCGATTCTGAGTTAGAAAATATGGGAAAGAGTTCTGATTCAGAAGAGTTACACAAAATCTGAGGTTCACCCGAAGGTTAATCGGCGATTTTTGTAACTTCTTAAGAACAGAAGACTTTTTTCATTTTTCAATGAGAGAGTCGGACGATTCAGGTTCATAATCATGTAATGTATAAAACTCGAGTTTTTTATTGAAAAGCGGATTATTCCAGATATAGTAGTTTGAATCTTTTTTATATGGAGGAGTTATGAAAAAGAAGGTCCTCATAACATTCGGCACTCGTCCCGAAGCCATAAAAATGGTGCCTGTACATAAAATTTTTGAAAAAGACAGATCGCTTTCCACTAAACTCTGTGTCACAGCTCAGCATCGTGAAATGCTTGATCAGGTTTTAGAACTTTTTGAGGTCAGACCCGACCTTGACCTTGATCTCATGGAAAATTCCCAGGGACTTTACGATATAACAGCAAAAGTTCTCAAAGGTATGGGATCCATTTTGAGGAAGGAAAAACCCGACCTTGTAATGGTTCACGGAGACACCACCACAACTTTTGCAACCTCCCTTGCAGCTTTTTATGAAAAAATTCCTGTTGCTCATGTTGAGGCGGGACTGCGAACATGGAAAAAATACTCTCCCTGGCCGGAAGAGATGAACCGCCAACTTACCGCACGCCTTGCAGACTGGCATTTTACACCCACAGAAAACAGCAGAACAAATCTGCTCAATGAACATGTTCCGGATAAAACAATTTCAGTTACAGGCAACACAGTAATCGACGCACTCACATTGATTACCGGGCGTCTTGAAAAAGACGATGCTTTCAAAAAAGAAGTTGAAAAAGAGCTTTCTGAATATATCAGCCCTGAAATTTCCAGAGGAAAATATATTCTTGTCACAGGTCACCGGCGTGAAAATTTCGGAAAAGGATTTGAAAATATCTGTGAAGCTCTGAAAAATATAGCAGACAAATATCCCGCTATAAATATAATATATCCTGTACATCTGAATCCCAATGTACAGAAACCGGTCAATGAAATTCTCAAAACCCGAGATAATATAAAACTTATACCTCCCCTGACCTACGGACTTTTTGTTTATCTTATGAAAAACGCACATATTGTAATTACAGACAGCGGGGGTATTCAGGAAGAAGCTCCTTCCCTCGGAAAACCTGTACTTGTCATGCGTGATACCACAGAAAGACCGGAAGCACTTGAAGCCGGAACTGTAAGACTTGTGGGAACCGACCCTTCAATCATACTGAATGAAACATCCCTACTCATTGAAAATAATGAGGAGTATAAAAAGATGGCAACATCGGAAAATCCTTACGGAGACGGTAAAGCATCGGAACGAATAGCTGAATTTCTAAAAAAACATCGCTTCTGATATTTTCACACAAGTTTCGCACATGAAAAACAGTAGCAGATTCACAAAAACACCCACATGAAAACAGGTTTCAAAATTTTTGAAAACCCGAAAATGTCCAACGACAATCAGATTTGCCGATTTCACTGGATAACCATGAGAGCTTTACAGTACTTCTATATATTCTTGCAACCTGT
>JAWOGE010000021.1:0-7904 GCA_046497165.1 bacterium
CGGCTACCTGTTTTATCTCTCTGTCTTTCAGAACACTATTACCCTTTATTTCAATTTCTTTAACAAAAAACTGAGGAATAACTTTTAACCTGATAACAACACCTTCGTCACTTTCTTCTCTGGTTACAATAACCTGCTCAGCTTTTCCTGTGGCTGAAATCAATTTTACTGTTCTCCTGATATCCCGGAAAGAAAATTTATCCCCCGGATATATTTTTATGATTTTACTGAACTCACTTTTTTCAAGGGGAGATTCCCATACAACATCTGCAATTTTTTCAGCACGGAGACTGAAGAATAAAAAAACAATCGATACAGCAGTGAAAAACACTGAGAATCTATTTAAAAATATAGTCAAACTCAACATCAAAACCTATTCCTCCGAAATCACTCTCAAGTTTATCCCGGCTTTTCCATTCCAGGCTGAATTCAGCATCTTCCCGCTTGTAACGAAGCTCAAGATACTGATCAGAAGCATCATAAGTGTTGGATTCAAGCGTTATGAAAAAAGAGGGATATATCTCTTTGACGGCAATCAGCTTCAGTACAGTTTTGTCATCAAATTCAGAATATTTGGGAACAAGATCGAATTGAGCAAGCCGAAGGTTTTTTTTCACCTCTCCTGTTATGCCGAGAATATTTGTTACAACAGCTGTTATTGCCACATTGCCGGTATCCTCTCCTCCTCCGGGAGACCCCCACAAAAGAAGCGAATATATCTTTTCCTGCTCAAGATCCGGAGAAGAAAGAAGCGTGATCTGCATCCTGTCGTAGTATCCTTCGGCAAGGAGTGTAATATTGTATTCCGTTTTATGATCTTTTTCTTCAACATCTATAGTGGTTGATGCTTCAACATCTATGTACGGCTTACTGTCCTCCCCCCTCTGTTTAGTGATAATTCCCCTTTTTATTTCAAATGTGTTCTTTCTGAAAAAAAGCAATCCGTCTTTCAGGTTTACTGTGCCGCCTATAACAGGGTTTTCCGGCTTTCCACGAACAGAAAGATCAAAAGTGAGTCCCGTTTTTAGAAGGTTAGAATCCACTTTTATATTATGCTGTCCTTTGACCGAAAGATCTAAAAAAAGCCCTGAATCCGCCCCGGAAACAGCACCTCCTGTATATCGTCGTTTACCTTCGGCTATAAGCATGGAGACGAGCTCATTTTCCAAATCTATATCGTTTCTGTAGACAAGATCTTTCAGCATCACATTTCCGTTTACCATAACTGTTTCATGGTGATCATAAGAAACTTTTATATCAGATGAAAAAGAAAAATCACCCACAGGTTCCCATTTTGTAGTGGCATTTTCCAGAACAACAGACAAATTAACAACAGGATCCTCCACAGAAAGAGAGCCGCTGCCGGAAATCAGTGTCCGGCCTCCGCCCGCTTCTCCACGAATTTCGTCGATATGCCATGAATCTCCTTCAAAATAAAAAACTCCCTCCAATTCTTTTACAGGAAACTTTATATCACGGGGCATAAAAGATACATCTCTGAGCTTGACCTCGCCTTCAAGGTCGCTGTCTTCAAGAAGAATGTCAAAATACAGATTACCCGACACATTCTGAATCTGAGACACATAGAAAGCACTCAGTATACGGGGATAAACATTGCCCGACAATTTCAGTTTGGGTATTCCGTTTTTCAGCTCACCCTCAACGGAAAAATTGGAAAGTTCTCCTCCGAAAAAAGTTTTCGGAAGAACCATGTGCTCTGGTGTTCCGGAAATTGTAAAAGGCCTGTTATTTTGAATAAATATGTCTTTGTATTCAACAAAAAGCTTTGTAAAATCAACAGCTACCTCTTCTTTTTCTATTTTTCCAGTAAACGATGTTTTTACAAAATAATCACTGACTTTATGAAGAAAATTCTTTACCTTCATATCAGCACGGAGCGAGGGAAGAGAAAAATCCTTCATCTCTCCGTTAAGTTCAATGGAATCTCCCAGATCTCCGGAAAATGAAAAAATTCCCGTTTGCCCTCTATAAAAAAGAAGAAGTGACAAATCTCCCATTTTTATATCTTCATAAATAATATCATCAAAAGATATGTCAACATCAACAACAGGCTCATAAACTGTTCCTGTGATTTTTGCCGAAAGTTCATGCGTTTTTGCTTTCAGTGACTCAAGGCCCGAAAAATCTTCCTTTGAAAATGATTCCAGTCCGGCTGAAAGATTCATTTCAAATGTACGCTTGTCCACAACTCCTTCAACAGTTAATTCATTACCTCCGTAAGAAGCCGAAGAGTTATAAACCCTAATCTTCCCGGGTTCATCCGATAAAAACAGTTTTATTTTATCGGCAACAGGAACTTCCTCTATAGAAAATTCATCCATCACCACAGAAGCTTTCAGTTTTTCAAGATAATTACCGTAACGACCTTCTGCGGAAAGTCTGAAGTCTCCTGAAATTGGTATGTTTTCACCTGTTATATATTTTAAATCACCGGCATCTCCTTTTAAACCGCTGACGCTGAAATCAACCGAAACATCCTTTGCAATATTCACTGCTAAATCAGCTTTTTCAATATTCACAGATTTTGTTTTTAAATTATCAATGGAAAAACTTAAAACAGAATCATCATAGACTACATCCATACCACATCTGTCAAAACTGAAACCTTCAACAAAACAAGAACTTCCATCAAACCTTGCGGATATGACAGGTGAGCTGTAGGGTCCTTCAATTATTCCTGTAACCGCTCCGTAAGCGGAAAAAGACATTTCATCAAGAAGCCCCGCTTTTTTCACTTCCACCATAGAACCCTCTTTAACAGGAATTCTAAGAGAGCCGTCACCGTCGAAATCAAACCATGCATTTTCCAGAAAAATTCTGTTTATTTTATCGCCTGAAACAATCTCAGCTTTTTCAATAGATATACGCTCTTTGTTGAAATTTATATCTGCTGTGACATCATGATAATCATCAATTTTAATTGTTTTCCCGGAATCCACTGAAAGATAGTGAGCTTTCAGAGAACAAAAAGCGTTGCCTGTCATGTCGGCGGTATCAAAACTGTAATCAATTTCTCCGGAAACTTTCATATCCACAATATTATCCACAGAAACCTTTTTCATAATATTTTTAAAATCTGCCTTATAAAGAGAGATGTTTCCCGAAACAAGAGAATCATCAAAAGATTTTTTGCCGTCCGCCGAAAGAATTATTCTGTTTTCGTCCGCTGCAACAAGTTGATTAATCACCATCTCATCAGGATAAATACTCATGTCACCAAAAACATCAAACATCGATATTCCATGTGCCGGATATTCAATATTTTCACCCTGAAAACGGATCCCGAAGCTTTTATTCTCCGAAGAAGGAGGTGTTATAACCGCCTCCACGAAACCTTTGAGCTCCTCTCCGATATAAGGAGAAAGCATTTGTAGATCCACCTCTATATGACCCGCTATATCTTTGTTTTCAAAGTCTTCGGTTTCAAATATATTCACAGAAATACCCTCTGAAAGAAAAGAAAGTTTTTTGAGTACATATCGATACTCCTCGGCGGAAAACTCGGCAGACATATCAGCATGAAAAGGCGTGTTCAGAGAAGAGTGTCCGACCATTAAAAAAGCGGACAATTGATAATCATTGCTCCCCTTTAAAGATATATCCAGAATTTCCAGATCAAGATCATTAACAGATATTCGAACATCCAGAGAGTCCAAAGAAATTTTCTCCAGCGGAAAAAAAGGCAGTTCGAAAAAAGAATCTTCTGCTTCTTCACTCTCTTCAAAAAGAGAATCCTCCAGGATTATTAAACCCTGTTTAACAGAAAGTTTTTCAAGTATCCACTTAGCGGTAAAAATCCCTGAATATTTGCGTCCCGGTGAAAACTCAAGCTCTTCAGCGTAAAAATAGAAAAATTTTGGTTTTTCAACTCTTATCTCCTTAATTTTAAAACTGTTAAACCCCGAAACAGAGAAACCGGAAAAACTAAGATCTGTATTAAAATACTGTTTTAAAGCAAATGTCATTAAAGGATAAGTCAAAAAACGCAACACAAATATAAGAGCAACAATAACAAAAAGAGCATATGATAAAAATTTAAAACGGGCCTGTATTTTTTTCATAATTAAATGGAGCGGGCGACGGGATTCGAACCCGCGACTTCAAGCTTGGGAAGCTTGCACTCTGGCCAGCTGAGTCACGCCCGCATCCTTTCTACGGTTTACTATATAATAACATCTCGAAATGTCAATCAAACATAGACATTTCAGTCCATTCAGCCGACTCTGTCGTTGGAACCTGAAAAAGCCTCCTCATTCAGAATCAACCGATTTAAGTTACAAAAACTTTCTTCAAAATAAAAAACCTCAAAAAATATAAGAAAAAAAACCGACATTCGAACTCTTATCTCTTTTCTCAAACTTTTCACTCGTCCTGTTCTTCGGTATTTTCTCCAGAAGAAGTGCTTTTAAATTTGGATCGCTGAGATTCCATCTCCGTATGTATACTGGCAAATTTTTTCATTATTGACTTTATATGGTTGAGATTTTCTCTTGAATTTTTAACAAGATTTTTTATGTTTGAAGCCACAATTGCAAAACCCTTTCCGGCTTCTCCGGCTCTGGCAGCTTCTATTGCCGCATTTATAGCAAGAATATCTATATTTTTGTTTGTTGCAGCAAAATCATCAATGGATCGTTGCATACTTTTTATATTTGTCTTAAGCTGTTTCTCTATGGAGCTAAAGTTTGAAACAACCACAGAAGAGACTATATCGCAAAATGCAACAGCTTGATTATAGTTAAAAAAAGTTACTTCGCCCTCATCTTTTTTGAGAATTTCTCCGATTTCCTCTTTTTTCCACTCATTTGAAAGGTCCATGAGAATGTTTATTTCGGGATGTCTTGTAGCGTCTGTGACATTGGTAGAAATGGGAATGTTATTTTCAGACGCATATTTTAAAACAGGAGCATCCTTAAATTTATCAGCGACTATTTTTATGGAAACAAGCTCCGAACGATGAAGATATTCAAGTATGAGAACAGACTTTTCAGCACCGCCTATTATTGCAGCATTCATTTTCATAAGACCCCCCGTTTTGAAAAATACTGACTACAATATAACAGAAAAATGATACTTTCGCAAAATTTCCTTATTTGTTTTTCTTGAAAAATCAGACAAAAGTGATACTAATTACCAGTGGAGGCTTTAACAGATGAAGATAGTGCTTATCATTATTTCCGTTCTTCTGGGAGCAGTGGGACAGATTTTTTTTAAATCAGCAATGAAAGGAGCAGGGCGTCTGTCCCTTTTTGAAGCAGCCGTTGTCTCTTTTTTTTCATTTTATTTCTGGGCTGGACTTTTTTGTTACGGAATCAGCCTTTTGCTTTGGATGAAAATACTCAGCAATACTGATCTGACTTATGCGAGACCCTTCGCGGCTACGGGATACATACTCACGGCTTTTTTGGCCTGGGTTGTACTGGGAGAAAACATCTCGACAATGAGATGGACGGGAATAATATTTATATGCGCAGGTGTTTTTCTTGTGTCAAAAACTTAGCTTGAAAGAGGAGATGTTCATGAAAGAAAAACTCAGACAAATAGAAAAAGCGTTTTTAAATGCTCTTTCTCAGGTTGAAGATAAGGATGCTCTTAAGGAGATAAGAGTGCAATTTCTGGGACGCAAAGGCGAGATGAAAAAAGTTATGAAACATATGAAAGATCTTGCCGTGGAAGAAAAAAAGGAGTTCGGAGCTTTTTCCAACAAAGTAAAATCGCAGATAGAGAACAAAATAAACGAAAAATTAAACGAACTTAAAACTTACGAAATGAACAAAAAACTTGAAAAAGAATGGGTCGATATCACATGGCCGGTTTCAGCTGCTCCCGGCTCTGTTCATCCGGTGACACGGGTAACCCGCATGGTGACGGAAATTTTCAGTTCAATGGGCTTTGAGGTTCTGGACGGCCCCGAAATGGAATCTGAAGAAAACAACTTTACAAAACTCAATATTCCTGAAACTCATCCGGCACGCGACACACAGGATACATTCTGGCTTGACAACGGAAAACTTCTAAGAACTCACACTTCTCCCGTACAGATACGGGGAATGGAAAAGAGAAAACCGCCTTTTAAATTCATAGCCCCCGGAAAAACCTATCGAAATGAAGCTGTAGATGCCTGTCACGAACATACATTCCACCAGGTTGAGGGGATGATGGTTGATAAAAATGTTTCGATTTCTCACATGGTATATGTTCTTAAAAAATTTGTTTCCCGCATTTTTGGAAGCGAAGTTCCCGTCCGTCTGCGTCCGGGATATTTTCCTTTTGTGGAACCGGGGTTTGAACTTGATTTTAAATGCCGGATATGCGGTGGAAAAGGTTGCAGCGTTTGCAAAAAAACCGGTTGGGTTGAATACCTCGGTTGTGGCATGATACATCCGGAAGTACTGAGGAACGGAAACATTGACCCGGATGAATACCGCGGATTTGCCTTCGGAGGTGGTCTCGAAAGGCTTCTTATGATGCAATATAAAATAGACGATATAAGATTGTTTCACAGCGGAGACATAAGGTTTCTTTCACAATTCTGAAAAACAGGAGTAAATTATGAAAATATCTCTTGACTGGCTTAATGACTATATAGACACAAACAAAATATCCCCGGAAGAACTAACAACAGAGTTTACAATGCGTTCGGCGGAAGTGGAATCATCCTGTCGCATAAACAAGCATTTTTCAATGATTACAACTTCAAAAATAATTGATATAAAACCCCATCCCAATGCAGACAAACTTAACATTGTTGATGTGGATGACGGAAACAAAATTCACACTGTGGTATGCGGTGCTCCCAATATCAAAAAAGGACAGATTGTTCCTCTGGCCTCCGTCGGAACAGTTCTTCCCGGAGATTTTGAAATAAAACCCGTCAAAATCAGAGGCATTGAAAGCAGCGGTATGCTGTGTTCAAAAAAAGAGCTCGGAATTGGTGAAGATCATGAAGGGATTTTTATACTTGAAGAAAAAACTCCGCCGGGAAAATCTTTTTCCGAACTTTACAAAAACTCCGATTTTATTTTTGAAATTGAAAACAAAGCCATCACTCATCGCCCGGACATGTGGGGACACTATGGAGTAGCAAGGGAAATTCGGGCAATATACGACCTTGAATGGAAAAAGAAACTAAAGGTTGAAAAAATTATTCCGGAAAAAAAAGAGGAGAGTTTTTCCATAGAACTTAAAAGTCCTTCGGCTCTAAGATATTATGGCATCAAAATGAGCAGAATTAAAATCAAACCCTCTCCGTCCTGGCTTTCACAAAGGTTGAAAAATATCGGCATCAAACCGGTGAACAATATCGTTGACATAAGCAACTATGTTATGCTTGAAACAGGACACCCCACACACGCTTTTGACCGCCGTAAAATAACAGGTACAAAAATTTCAGTACGACAGGCTGAGGACAATATCTCTTTTAAAACTCTTGACGATTGCAATCGTCAATTATCGTTGGAAGATCTCGTGATTTCAGATGAAAAAAACATACTTGCCATAGCCGGAATAATGGGCGGAGAAAACAGCGAAGTAAGCAGCGATACAACAGAGATTTTCATAGAATCGGCTGTTTTTGACGGGGCTTCCGTAAGAAAAACTTCCGGTCGGCTGGATTTGAGAACAGAAAGTTCCAATCGTTTTGAAAAGTCACTTCCTGTGGAAAATGCTCGGCTGGCTCTTTTTCGCTTTGTCTCTCTTGTAAAAGAGATTGTTCCTTCCGCTTTTGTATCTTCCGAGGTAGCTTCAGCTGAAAATTTTGAAGAGAATCCTTATGAAAGAACTATTGAAATATCTCCAAATTTCATACGCTCTGTCCTGGGTGTTGAGGATAAGACACTCAGCAATGAAAGAATCTCCGAAATACTCACCGCCCTTGAGTTTTC
>JAWOGE010000110.1:0-5760 GCA_046497165.1 bacterium
GAGGTACCAGGCATCCACCAGTGTTTTGCGCGAGTAGCAAAGATCATGATCTTTTGCCGTATTTCTGTCTCCCGTGAGAAAGAGTGCGTAACGAAAAATATCGTTCATATGCTGTTCAATCATCTGTCCCATTTCTGAGGAGGCCATTTTCCCTCTTCTCCCTTTATTTTCAACAGCCATTACTTAAACACCTCTGATTTTTTATTTATTCCAAAAAATATAAAATTACAAAACAACTGAACTTCAACAGTTTTTTTCCTTTTCAATCCATGAACTCACCATTTTTTCCAACTCTTTAGAGGATGCGGAGTCTTTTTGAAGTGAAAATTTTATATGGTTGTGTTTTTCTGCAAGTTTTTTCAATCCTTCAGCATCATTGACCGAACCCTGTTTAATAAGAATATTCGTCCAGGCTGAATATGTCTGGTTCCGACGCCTCGGCGGGGCCCCTCTTTTAACAAGGAAATCCGCTACCTCATGAAAAGAGGTTTCAATTTTTTCATATAAATGGCGTTTTTTATCTCTGCCCGACAGATCGGAGTGAACAACTTTTTTACGAAAATATACTTTCAAAAGCAGTATGGCTGAAAGGAAAACAACAATAACAACAAGCCATGTATTCATTTTTTCGCCTTTTTCTTCACGAAAAATTCTGTAGTTGTAAACAATTCCGGAAAAAAAATCGCTGATCACAGAAAAAAAGCCGGAATCTCTCACTGAAGAGGAAAAAAGAGCCGGAGGCGTAACCTCCACAGTAAGCCACGAACCTGAATCTTTGTCAAAAACAACAATCCATGCATGAGCATCGCTCTCTCTCACAACATAACTTTCTGTAAAATCACTGTATTCGTCAACAAGATAGCCGTTGACATAACGGGCGGGAATTCCCGCTTCCCTGAAAAGAAGAACAGCAGCGGAAGCAAAAAACTCGCAATGTCCTTTGTCGGCATCTTCAAGAAACCAGCCCACGGGTGACTCGATTTGAGGCATATCGGGAAGTTCAAGACTGTAACTGTATCCTGAAAAATAACTTTTAACAGTATCAACAATTTCTGAAAGCTCTTTGTTTTGAAGTTCAAGTTCAGAAGCAAGTTCAGATATTATTCTGACTTCATTTTCCGGAATTTCAAAATCACCTGGAACAGGTGCTGAATCCAAAAAAGTTCTTTTGTCAGAATAAAAAACATCGTACTGCAGAAAACCGGCTCCCTCATCTATCTTTACAGTTCCGAGAGAATTAAAGGAAACACCGGCAGCCGTGAGATTCTTCACCGTATAAACACCGTGAGGAAGTGCCAGAACCCCGGATTCCCCATCTACAAAGTCTCGGTGAACAGTCATCTTCTCAAGACTCTCTTTTTCTAATTCATCATCTAAAAAATAGTATTCTCCTTCTATGTCGGGAGTAACACCTTTGAACTCTTTTTCGCTGCTGTACCACATTTTTTTGTGAAATCTGTTATAAACACTTTCCCTGAGATAGAAAAAACCTTCGGATTTATCAACATTACGAACTCTCATTACTATTTGACCGGAAAGTGTTATTCTTCCGCTCTCACCCATAGATGTGTATGTTTCGATTCCGTCATAATCCCATCTTTTTTGTCTTGAAATATAGTTTCTGTATATGAAGCGGTTCAATGCCCTGCTCAGACTCACATGTGCAAATATTTCAAAGCCCGCAATTACAAGAACGGCAAATAAAAACATAAAAACAGTTACGGAAGAGTAGGCTCTGTTTCTTACAGAAAACAGAATCCAGAGAGAGAGCAGTAAAAAACCCGCAGCATGACCCCAGCCAAGACCCTTTGGACTGGCGGCGGAAAAAAACACAATCATTAGATAGTACCATCTTACATCCATGGGCTTGTGTTTGTGAGTTTGTTTACCTTTTCCAAAACCGATTGCAGTACCTATTACAATTTTATCAGAAGAGCTGTAGAGCTGTGCAAAAGCAACAGGGAAAAGTGCAAGAGGAAGCCACATTACAAACTCTCTGAAAACCTGAATATTCTCTGTTCTCATGTAAGATATAACCGCCGTTGAAACAACAAGAAGAGAGGTTATATCAGATATTCTTATAAAATCTTTTTCTTCAAGATTCCAGCGAATTTTTATAAAAGACGGCAGCTCGAGTACCACTCCCGTAACTATTCCCAAAAACAGATTTTCCGTAAGAACTCCCCACCATATAAAAAAAAGACCGAACATAAAATGCGGAACAGTTTTAACTGAACTTGAAGATTCATATTCTTTCAATTTCATACCTTACATTCTTGTAGTTATAAACAGCTGAAAACTCTGTCGGGATATCGTTTTCCAAATTTTTTTTATCTCCGTCGGTAAGAAATATAAGCTTAACTTCCCTGCCTGCATTTAAAAGTTCATCCACAAGATATTTTCGTGTTTTATCCCACGAGGTCAATATGAGAACAACAGCCGCCAGAGAGTCCATGTTTTCTATAACTGTGTTGAGAGTCATAGAGAAATCTCCTTTTTCAGGCTGCTTCATAAGTGCAAATTTCTCAAGAATTTCCGGTTCACCCTTCATTCTGAAATCCTCAACGCTGTCTTCATAAATAAACAGACCGGCCGAAGAAAAAGCAGATATAAAAGCTTTTTCAACAGAGGCGGCAAGCGAAACAGCCGATTCAAAATATTCCGTACCGGAGTCCGGTGGATAGCAGTCGCATATTATATCAAAAGGGGCTCCAGTTTCGGGCATATATTGATTAATCATAGGCTCATCTGTTTTGGCAAGTAAACGGATGTTCATAAAACGGATATCATCACCCGGACGATACTCACGGACAAACATGAACTCCCCCTGAAGTCCGGTACTGCGCCAGATAGCGTTTTCACTTTCTCCACTTCTTGCTTTGTCAGTTTCAACATCCACAGAAAAAATTTCAGGAAGAGAAAGCACAGAGCTCTGCACAGGAAAAACATGAAAAGAGCAAAGCAGATTAAAAGGCCCCGGAATAAAAACTTCCATACCGGAGAACTCCACATGTCCTCGTCTTATGGAAGAAAGCTCCATTTTCACTGTAATTTCTTCTCCGGGAAGAATTACCGGAAGAGCTTTTTTTTCAAAAACAGCTCCGACATTTCTCTTCAGAATCCACATCCATCTGTAAAACCCCATGGTTCTGTCGTAGATATTCCGTTTCTCTTCACCGTCTTCAACTGTATTCAAAAAAACATTGAGAGATGGACGGGGATCAACGGGAAGCTCCTTGAGATACAAGCCTCTGAGTTCTCTGTCACCTTTATTTTTAACCCTTACCTGATACGAAAGCGGTGAATTAACCTCAGTCTGATCAGGAAGAAATCTTTTAATTGCAATATCCGGCTTTTTTCTCCGTGTTGTAAAAAACGAAATAACAAGAACAGAAACTGCAACACCGAGCAAAACAAAAACCATGGAACGGCGGGTACTAATTCCAAAAATCACAGATACAAAAAATATCATTAGAAAAAAACGCCCTTGAGAAGTAAAACGCCTTCTGAACCAGCGATCAAATAAAAACCATTTTTTGTAATATTTATAAAAAAATCTTTTAACTTTCATTTTTTTCTTCATCCTCAAAACCGGTGAGTCTGTCAACTATATTCATCTGACAACTTTCAAGTTCAGAAAGAATAACAAAACCTCTGCCATGACAATATCCGCAGGGCAAATCTGTCTCTTCGCTATCCCTTTTCACAACTTTTCCCGAACCTTCACAAGCAGGACACTCTCTGTATCTTGTAATCCAGTTATTGTGATAAAAAGCCTTCCATATCCGGTTCCATTTATTCACAGCATCGATAACAGTATCTTCGGCAACTCCGGTATTATGCGTGAGACGACACTTTCTATCCGGACATCTTATTACAGTATGAAAACCGGCAGATATCACCTCCGGTTTTTTTCTGCATTTTGGACAAACTCTGGATATACTCTTCATCAGTCATGAAAAAATCTGTAAAAACATTTATCTTTATCTGCCTGCTCCAGCATTTCACGATCACCGTCGGTGTCACCGTAGGCATAAACGGCAGAATAATCTGACAAATCGAATTTTTCGGAAATTCTTCTTACCTTCTCAGGGCCTTTACAGTTTTTTGTGAAGAGCTCCCCTGTAAAGACTCCACCCGCCTCTTCCATTTCAGTGGAAATAAGATCCGCACCATGCTCCCGGGCAAAATATTTCAGCCAGAGAGAAAAAGAAGCGGAAACTATGACTATGGTACTCCCCATACTTTTGTGACGCTCAATCTCCTCCAAAGCCCGGGGTCTCAGCATTTTCGCAAGAGCATTCTGCATAAAAGATTTCGCCGACAAATTCATATCTTCGACACTTCGGTTTTTGAAAAATTTTCTGCAGAACAATGTTTTCAGTTCTTCGTCAGTTTTCCAACCCATAAAATAAGAAACAACCGCAGGCATGAGAGGTGCAAGCTTACAGGAAAAAGAAAAAACACCGAAATGATATTTAAGAAAAGCCAGAAAAGAATCTCCAGTGGTAATTGTCCCGTCAAAGTCAAATAATGCAATCTCTTTTTTACTCATATCAAGTCCGCCATCCTTTTTCAACGCAACTATCATTCTACAGCTGTAACAGGATTTTACCAATAATTTTTCTGGAAAAAAAATTAAAAAATCTATAGAGTCTTACGGGGGCTTTCTAAATTAAAAAGGGAGATGGTTTTGAAGTATTTTGTTTTGTCTTTTTTTGTCTTTATTTCTTTTAATCTCAGTGGTGAACCCCCCTATTTTTACAGGTACGGCAAAAAAATATCTTTTGAAAAAGATTTGGAAGAACTTTCATTGACCGGTAAAATCTTTGTAAAATTAAAAGAGGGAACTTCGTTAGAAAAACTTGAAAAACTTTTTAAAAAGTATGCACTGAAAGAGTTTAAGAGATTTAAGTATTTAAGAAACTGGGTTCTTGTTGAAACAACAGAAAACCCTGTTAAAACAGCATCTTTGATGGTAGAAAAAAATGATTTTTCTGCGGCGGAGCCTTCTTTTTCAATTCAAATTGAAAAATTCAGCATCTTGCCCGACGATCCTTATTTTTCAAATCAGTGGTATCTGGAAAGCGAAACAAAAGACCACGCTCATGTGATCTCAGCATGGGAGTCTATTTCAGAAATGGGAAAAATTCCCGGCGAAGGGATCTCCGTGGCTGTAATTGACGACGGTTTTGATATTTACCACGAAGACCTCGAAGGTCGCTTTAAAAACTGGGAAGATCTGGGTTCAGCCTCTAAAACCGATGTATACAATCCTTCAGTCGATAAACACGGGACTGCTTGTGCAGGAATAATAGGAGCGTCTGCAGACAATGGAAAAGGAACAGCCGGTGTATGTCACTCATGCAGCCTCATAGGTGTGAGATACGACTCTTTCCAGCAGATTGATCATATGGCAATTTCCGCAATTGATAAAGCCGCTGAAATGGGTGCGGACATCATAAGCTGCTCATGGGGAGTGCCTCAAAGTGAAACAGCCGCCAATCCTTCATTTGGACAACCTGTCCGGGAACTTCTTGAAAACATATATAAAGAAGCCAGAAATGGAAAAGGAAGTCTGATTGTCTTTGCTGCCGGTAATGATGATTATGATTTTTCAACCAATAACGGTTTCGCTGCAAACAGACATGTTCTTGCTGTAGGAGCTACAGATTCAGAAGGTATTAGGTCAAATTACAGTAATTACGGTTCTTATCTTGATGTTACAGCCCCCTCAACAAAAGGAATAAATGCTTTTCA
>JAWOGE010000173.1:0-12692 GCA_046497165.1 bacterium
ATTTACACAGTTCTAATAATTTTCACAAAATCATTCTGGACAAAATAATCTGCATAACTAAGAACCACCATAATTTATCTGTAAAGAAATTTGGGGCGGCATATTGAACATACAGCCGGCAGCAATACAAGGGCAGCTGTCATGCAACTTCCTATGGAAAGTATTATGAGAAATCCGAAAAATTTTATGGGAAGAAAAGAGGAAAACATGAGAACAGAAAATCCTATCATTACAGAGGCTCCATTGAAGATGATACCTCTTCCGGCTGTTCTTATGGTGTGTCTGACAGCTCTTTTTTCGGAAAATCCTTTGCGAATGAGATCTCTGTAGTGCCACAGAAAATGTATGGTGTAGTCGGCTCCTACCCCTATTACGACAGATGAAAGCATGGCCGTGGCAATATCAAGATTCACATCTGCATATCCCATTATACCGAAGAGAAGTACAAGAGAGATAAAAAGAGGAATAAATCCCAGAACTCCCGCAGTAAAAGATCTGAAAAATAGAACCATGAGAAGAGCTACCACAAAAACGGACATAAAAAGGCTTAGGAACTGCCCTGAAACAACCTCATTTATAAGGTTTGAAAAAACCGCTCCGGAACCTGTAACGGTTTTCGTGTGAGGATATTTTTCAGAAACATTTCTGACATCTTCAACAACTTTTCGGATAATTCTGCTGCTGGGAGAGTTGATCTGAGCTATTATTCTGGCATGTGAATAATCAGGTGTGATAAGCGTTTTAAGCTGCTTTTCAGAAACACGCTCTTTGTAGCGGTCAAAATACCACTGAATCACATCTCCAGAGGCCGGAATTTCATTATAGCCCTCTTCACCTTCATTTTTCACACCCCGGGTCATAAGTTTTATGAGACTTGAGACTGAGCTTGTGTTACCTATGTATTCCATACGACCGATCTCTTTTTCAAAAGCTTCTATCTCTCTGAGTACATCAGGAGATCTCACATCACCTTCAACCGTTACAGATATGGTCTGAGCTCCTCCGAGTCGGGCATCTATTATATCTGATGTTCTGACAACGGGATGGCTGTCCGGATAATATTTAACAAGATTTGACTCCACATTTATAAAAAATATCCCGAAAGCTGACAAAACAACCATGACACAAAAAAGAGAAAGAACTCTTTTGGGATAACGGGAAATAAGCCAGCCTGTTCGGTAAAGATATTTTTCAAGAATATACTTTCGGGCTGTATTTTTAACAAGAACAGGTTTGTCTGAAGAAAGCATGGAAAGCACGGCCGGAATAAAAAACAAACTTGCCGCAAGAGCAAAAACAATTCCCGCTCCTGCTAGTATGCCCATTTGAGAAGCCGGAACAATTATATGCATATTCAGACATAGAAATCCTGCAACCGTAGTAAGTCCCGTGGCTATGACGGGCCATCCCAAACCTGCTACAGTGCGTTTTACCAGCTCAGGACTTCCGGATTTAGGTGTAAGCATATTTTCCTGCTGATATCTACTCACAAGGTGAACTCCGTAATTGTTTGCCACCGCAATAAGCATAACAGGAAGAATTGCTGTAACCGTCATCATTTTCCACCCGAGCAGAGGAACCAGACCCATTGAAAATATTATGGACATCAGAACCACTGAAAGAGGTAGAAAAACTCCCCTCCACTGTCTGAAAAAAATATAGAGAAATATAAGCATGACGAGCAGTCCTGCAAAAATAAAAAAAGAGATATCTTCAGGAATATCCCTGGATATCCGTTCTCGGAGGAAAGGCATCCCTCCGAAGTGAAGTTTGCCGGGACCTTTAACTGATTCAGCACCTTCTCTTATTTTGGAAGAAACAGCAAGCTCCTCACCTGTATTTGAAAGATGAATAACTATGGCGGCATAATTGAAATCCTTTGAAACAAGAGAACCGTACACCATGGGATTATGCTTTATTCGAATACGCAATGACTCCATGAGCTCTTCATCAGTTTTTTCGCTGAACGGGTCATGCTCGACTTCAGGAATGGTATTGACCTGATCCACAGATTCAATACCTTTTATATTTTGTGCAATATCTCTTATCTGTTTTCTGACATCTTTTTTAAGAATATCTTCGGATTCAACAATTACGAGAGCCATCTCCATACCGCCGAACAGCTGTTCTGTTTCTTTTAATGTTCTGAAAGAGTCCATGGAAGGAGGAAGCATATTCTGAACATCGGGATCTGTTTTAATATCTTTTAGAAAATAGAGAAACACAGCGGTGAAAATAATGAAAAACAGAATAATCAGTCGCCGTTGTCGCACAGCAAAGTTGGAAATAAATTTCATTTGGATATCAAGATGTTATAAGAGTTCCCCTTTGACAAAAAATAGAACGATCAATCATCAGATTTTTCACAGGACTGGGGCTCTCCGGAAGGCGGCTCCGGAGGACAGCAGACATAGTTTCCACCATCAGCTGCATATTTCTGAGTCATATAATTTTCATAATCACCGGCAGCCATGGAGTTGAAATAACAGTTAACAAGAGCTCCGTCCTGTCCGCCAAAGCAACCTCCTTCAACAGGATCTTCAAAGGTGCACTGTTCAAGTATTTTTGCCTGCTCAACCTTGGCAGCACAACATGATGTACCTTTTTCTTCAGGGGAACAATATTCATTTGAATTGTTGGGGAACCCTCCAGTAGGAACATAATAAAAACCTCCGGGGTTAATATGTGAACCATATTGCGGATAAAATCTGTATTCAAGACTGTTTGTTTTTACAGTTTTACCATTGCCGTTCATCTCCCCTTCAATCCAGACTTTAAGAATTATGGGATATCTGTCCCATTCAATGTCTGTGTTTGACTCAACAAAATCTCTCAAAGTACGGTAGTTGGGATGGGTCTCGCCGAAAAGAGGAACGGAACCTGCGGCAACACTTTTATCTGTGTTTATTATATTACCAATACGAATAGCTTCGCCTTCTGTTCTGTTTATGAGATTAAGCCCTCTTTCAGAAAGATATGACGGATAATGATATTCTATGTTCACTGTTTTCATAATAAACATGTTGGCATTTTCCACACCTATCGGAGCTTCTTTACTTCCCATGCCCTGAACTGCGGAATTCGGAGCGTTGTTACGCACCTGAAAAGTAATATGGTAATTGTCTCTCACAAAAAAATCATGATAACCGGAAAAACGAAACTTCTCACTTTCAGGTTCTAAAGTGCAACCGCTTTTCCACGGATCCGGGAAATATTCAAATACCACCGACTCGTTATTGGGGTAACAAGCGGTAATAAACAGAGAAAGCACCATAGAAATAATTATTGTTCTTCGCATTGCATATCCTCCTGTATTTTAATTCTGAGTTGTTCCGGAAAGCGGTGTTATGTTGGACTCCAACTCGTTCATAATCTCCGGTGTAAGGAAAATCAGCAATTCTGAGCGTTCCACACTTTTTTCCTTCTGTTTGAAAAGCCAGCCTATGACAGGGATATCTCCCAGGAGAGGAACTTTGCTTACCGTTTCACTTTGTTTATTGGTGTAAACTCCACCGATTACAACAGTGTCGTTACTTTGAACAAGAACCTCTGTCAAAGCTTCCTTTTTTATAATTGCCGGCTCACCGAGATAGTTGGTGTTTGACCAATCCGGTTCCTCTTTCTTTATTGCAAGTTGCAACAGAACAGAACCTTCGGCAGTAATATGAGGAGTCACTGTCAGATCAAGAGTTGCATCGATATATTTTGTTGTGACCTGACCGCCTTCCTGTCTTGTTGTTATGGGAATGCTTACTCCCTGTTTTATATTAGCTTCCTTATTGTCCAGCGTAGAAATTTTGGGAGAACTGAGAATGCGTATTTTTCCTTCAGATTCCATTACATGCAGTGTAAGATCCAGATTGCTTATGTTTCCTATACTTCCGAAAGAGAAACCGAGATTACCGGTGGGAGCACTGGGGCCTGGAACATTAACCGAACCTCCAAATCCGAGATTATAAGGAAAAGCGAGACCTGTGGGATGAGCATTTCCGGTGCTGAATTCCGATTGGGATCCCCACTCCACACCGAGGCCTTCTCTTGCCTGTGTAGTTGCTTCGACAATACGTGATTTTATTAAAACCTGAGGAGTCTGTGTATCAAGATATTCAACCAGCTTTTCTGTTTTATCAAGAACTTCTTGAATATCTTTTACTATGAGAACATTGGTTCTTTGATCAACATTGAGCGTTCCCCGATCAGAAAGCATACCTTTGACCTGGTTAGTAAGTTCATCCGCTTTTGCATAATTTACTGTTATAAGACGAGCTTTGATCGGTTCCAGTTTTTGCTGAGACTTCTGTTTCGCAAGTTCAGATTCTTTTTCTCTCTGAAGAGTCTGAACAGTGGCAACGCGAACAACATCTCCCATTCTTTCCCTTCCGAGAGACTTACTTTTGAGAATAACATCCAGTGCTTCATCCCATGGAATATTCATGAGTCTGACCGTAACTTTGCCTCCGACATCATCACTGGTTATAATATTAAGATTGCCTATGTCCGCTATGAGTCTCAGGACATCATGTATGTCGGCATCTTTAAAATCAAGACTTATTCTTTTACCGGAGTAATCCTGTTTTTCAATATCCACATCAACTGATGTTCCAAAACCTTCTTCAAAAGCGGAGCTCTGAGGAATATTACGAGCTGAAGCATCGGGGGAATCAGTAAAACCGGCAACTTTTTCTTCAACAGGAGTTTCATTGTTTTCAGCTTTTGTAAAAACAAACTCTGTCTTTTTGTTACCTTCAACAATGTATTTATCATCTTTCATAGATGCAATGATTTCAACATTTCCCTCTTTGTTGAAAATAGCAACCTCTTCCACAGGTCCCTCCAGAGCACTTGCATCAAGAATCTGCTCTTTCTCTTCATCAATAAAAGCATCTATATAAGTTATCTTGACCCTGTCATCTTCTACCGAGCGTTTAACTTTCACTTCACCATCAAGATCAACTTTTAATATTTCAGCACTGTCACCGACAAAAAGAACACCGTTGATTTCAACTCTTTCACGGGAATCTGTCTTTGCGGTTTCATTTTTATCCGAAACATCGGTCTTTTCGGTTTCAGTTTTATTCGAAACATCGGTTCGGGTCTCAGATTCTGAAACAACAACCCCTCTATCAGTTTCTTCAAAGGAAGCAAACTGCCGGTTTCCTGAGTTTTTAAGACCTATGGTGGATCCGGAAAAAATAAAGCTGAAATATTCCGGAACAGAAACTTTTTCAAATACGACCCTCATGCCGGAAGGATGATTGGCGTATCTTATGTTTCTGCTGTTTTTTTCAACAATTTTTCCTTTTATGCCGAGGAAGTCAAAAACCACCCTGTCAGGCTCCGAAAGAGTAAAATATCTAACCTTTTCAGGCATATGGCTGAATCCGAACAAAAAACCTTTTTCAGATGTTTTAACAGAAACACCGGAGCGGTAGAGATCTCTTTTTTCCTGAAGACTTATGAGAGTTTCTATTTTGCCTGAACGGATCTCAAACGCCTCTCCCCGAGCTCTTTCTATGACAAATTGCTCTGAACCTCTGTTTGTTTCAAAAAGCACAGCCTCACTGTCACCTACAGAACCTTTTTTCAAAAAATCACCGCTTTTTTCAGAAATCGCATTTAAAACCAGCATTGACAAGCTGTTCTCTTTCGTCCTGTAAAAAACACGGTTGGCATCTCTGACAGGGATCTCTGTTTTTTTACCCCCGGCATCAATTTTTATGCTTCCCGAGCGGGACATATCTCTTGCGGATACAAACCCCACCGAAAACACAGCGCAAAAAAGAAAGATAGCAAAAACTTTCCTGTTCCTCATTATAACTCTCCGTTTCCCATTATTTCCAACTTATTGACTCTCACTTCCGTCATCAACAAAAACATCAGATTGTTTTTCAAGTGATTCCACCGGAAGTTCAAGATACAACTTATTCAATATTTTTCTTCCGAGGGGATCTTTGTATGTTTCAATTATCTCTATTTTATCAGGGAGAATTTTATTTACTTTCCCCCAGTTTTTACCTATAAAATCACCGTTTTTCAATTTAAATGTCTTACCGTCCGGCGCCGTCACCAGAGCTCTCGGAGCGGCTATCCCCCATATTATTGCATTAACCCTCATGTCAGAAATATTGTATTTCTGAAGCTCGCTGACCGGCTCTTTTTCTCTGTCTATTGCATGGGCTTCACCGAAATATGATTTAAAAGGATCTCTTTTCCCCACCGGAGAATAGCGGTAATTAGATTTGGTATGTATGATGTCAGAAATGGATTTTTCCTCTTCAGCCTTCTCTTTATCGGATAAGTCCCTGCTCTTTTCTATGTTTTTATTGTATTCCTCTTCAAAGTCGTACCTCTGTATGGAGTACTCACTCCCGCATCCTGCGGAAAATAAAAACAGGATGAAAAGGGAAGCTGCAATTGATAAGATACTATTTTTTCTTTCCACTTTTCCCTCCTTTTTTATTTTTAGACTTCAGCTCTTCAGGAGATAAAAACCTGTATGTTGTTGCAGCAAAAGAGACATCAAGCTCTGTCTGACTTCTTTCAAACATAGAACTGAAACCTTTTTTCTCTCCGGGCTTGGAGTCTTTTTTCCTGTTGACAACTTTCATTGAAACATCGTCTATATTGACAATTCGTGACAATTTCTGTACAGCATCGAAAAAACTGAGCATCTCATGAAAAGTTCCTTTAACTTTTATATCCACCGGAACTTCGGCATAAAAATCACGACTTCGCTCCCCTTTGGGCTGGAAAAAATAAACATTCAAACCATATTTTTCCGCCTCGTCCGAAACTTTTTTGAGAAGAGAGGGTATCTCCTTTTTGTCAGGAAGCATACTGACAGCCACTTTAAGCTCCCTGTTCAGAGTTTCTATCTCTTCAAGATATCTGCCTCTGTCACCGACCATGACAACCATTTTACTGAATTTAGCCTTTTTAGCATTATACTCACTCACCATATTTTTCATTTTTTCCTGGTGAGGCACAAAAACAACAAAATAGTAAATAAGCAACATTAAAAACAGTATCCCGAACAAACCTCCCCATTTGTAAGCCGCCCGAAGTTTTCCAAGGGTAACAAGTATATTGTTCATCCGTTTCTCCCTTTATTCCTTACTTTTCTTATCTTCGTCCCCGCTCAGAAAAGCTTTTCCTCTGATGGAAAACTGATTGACATCCAGCACATCCTTTTTCCCTCCCGAAGACTTTTCAAGTTTCTGCAATTCGGGCAATGAAAAATAGATTGAGGATTCAAGCTGATTCATAAGTGTGGCAACTTCCTGGTTTTCTATTGTTTTACCGGTAACTTCAACATTACCTCCTTTGAGACTTAGAGATTCCAACCAGATTTTATTGGAAGGCAGCTTCAACGACAGCTCGTCCAAAACACGAACAGGCCCCACATTGTCTTTTTTCAGAGCAACAATCATGTCTATTTTGTTTTTAAGCTGTTTTCTCTTTTCCTTGAGCTCTTTCACTTTCTGTATGATATTCTTGATTTTTGCGATCTCTTTATCAGCTTCTGAAATTTTTTCCTCAGCTTCTTTTTCACTTGCAGCAAGAAGAGTGCTGTTGAAAATCAGCGAAGAAACAACAAGCACTGTAAGTATGACCGCAACCAAGAGAAATCCCTTTCCGGCCGCCGCAAGTTTTTCTTCCTTGACAGGTAGTAAATTAATTTTTATCATGACTCGTCTAACCTCCGCAAAGCTAACCCTAAACTAATCGAAGCTATGCTCATGTTTTTTTCCATGTCATCCGAAGAGAGCACATTTCCCGGAACAACTATCTCTCTGAAAGGATTGAACTGCTCAACCTCCATATCCATTTTTGATTTGAGAACCTCTGTAAAAGTATTACTCTTCGTTGTTCCTCCTGTAATGTATGTCTTTGAAAGATCGTCTTCGGTGCCGAGACTTTTATAATAGTCAAAAACTCTTCGTATATCCGCCACCATATCCTCGGCAATTTCAGAAACCACATCTTCCACCTGGTTGGGCAAAATGGAATCACCCGCTATCTGTTCACCCGACTTAAGACTTTCCGCCTGCTGGAAACTGACCTTAAGTTTTCTGGTTATCTCTTCAGTTATATGATTCCCACCCCTCGGGATATCACGATAAAAAGCCATATTCCCATTGGAAATTACAACTATATTTGTTTTTGAAGCCCCTATATTGAGAAGTCCCACCGAAGACTCCATCTCTTCAGGATAATTAACAAGAAATATATTTGTCAATGCGGATGCATCTATTTCCACCGACATGGGTTTTACGCCGGAATCATTTACAACCTGCACAAAATCACCGAGCAGATCTTTTCTTGCCGCAATCAAAATAACTTTTCCTTTGTTCTCATCCACAAGCCCCGTTTTTATGCCGTCAAAATAAATTTCATCTATATCATGGGGCACATGTGACTCCGCTTCAATTCTCAAAGCATCACCGAAATCACTGTCATCAACTTTAGGCATATCTATCATACGGTTTATGATTCCATGCCCCGCAATGGCTATGGCACAATGTTTAGCCCGAATTTTTTCACGGGCAAGCATTGTTTTTATGGCATCATTTATTTCGTATGTATTCATGATGCTTCCGTCAACTATTGTGTTTCCGGGGATATGAATGGTTCCGAATTTTCTCAGCTTATACACATCACCTTTTTTAGAGAGCTGTGCCGCTTTTATCTGATGAGATCCGAGATCCATCCCCAAAAGCTGTTTCCGCAAAAACATTAATCCCCTCCCTCAATCTGAAAACACTTTTTCTTTTTCTTCGAGAGAAAGACCAAGTGCCATTAAAATTTTTCTTTTTGTTTCCATGCGACTTTTATAACCTTTTTCAATCCTGCTTATTGTCAACACCGAAACATTTGCTTTTCTTGCAAGTTCCGACTTGCTCATCAGCTTGCTTTCTCTGATTTTTTTCAATTTGTTTTCTACCATTTCGCTCCCCTTAAAACGATTTTGAGCATCAATCCATCTCGGCAATCATAACACAGCAGGAATAAAAATCAAGTTTTTTTAGCATTTTTTTTATAAAATTTACATCCTATCATATATAATTATATAAAACTTAACATCAATCATCACCTATTTTATGTCTACCGATGTCAGCCCCCAATCTCTGAAGCTTCTTTTCTATGCTCTCATATCCCCTGTCTATCTGCTGAATGTTGTAAATGCGACTGACACCTTCCGCAGAAACAGCAGCGATCAACAAAGCCATACCAGCTCTGATGTCAGGTGATTCAAGATTTGTTCCGGTAAATTGAGAAGGTCCTGTAACAACCGCTCTGTGAGGATCACACAAAATTATACGAGCACCCATATCTATCAACCTGTCCACAAAAAAGAGCCTGCTTTCAAACATTTTTTCAAAAAACAGAACAGTTCCCTCAGAAGCACTTGCCGCAACAATCGCTATGGACATGAGATCAGAAGGGAAAGCCGGCCACGGGCCATCATCAATTTTTGGTATTGCGTTATTTATATCATTTACAATTTTCATCTTATGATGGTAGGGGACATAAATATCATCCCCTTCAATCTCTGTATTTATGCCTATTTTTCTAAAAACCTGAAGTATTTTTTTCATGTAGCGACTTCCGGATTTTTTTATGGTGACTCCGGAACCTGAAAGTGCTGCGAGAGCAATAAAACTTCCCGCTTCAATATAATCCGGAGCTGTTTCATGAACAGCACCTCCGAACTTTTCAACACCTTTTATTTCCAGTCTGTTTGTCCCTATACCGCTTATTTCGGCACCTATGCTGTTCATGAAGATACAAAGTTGCTGCACATGCGGTTCCGTAGCCGCGTTATGTATTACAGATCTACCTCTGGCCGCTGCAGCAGCCATTATTATATTTTCAGTTGCAGTAACGCTGGGCTCGTCAAGAAATATCTCGGAGCCTGTGAGTTCGTGTGCTACTACCTTGTAATCACGACCTTCCACGCTGTACAAAGCACCCAGCTGCTCAAAACCGAGGAAATGGGTATCTATTCTCCGACGACCTATAACATCGCCTCCGGGAGGAGGTAAAACCACATTGCCTGTTCTCGCGAGAAGCGGACCTACAAGGAGAATGGAGGCCCGTATTCTCCTGCAGAGTTCAGGGTCGGGGTTTCCTTTTATAACAGAAGTGTCTATGTTCACTGTGTGCCGATCTTTATATTTTACCGAAGCACCCACAGATTCTATGGTTTTAAGCATTATTCTGACATCTGTTATATCCGGAACATTTTTAAGAGTAACGGGTTCTCTCGCAAGAAGAGTCGCAGCGATTACCGGAAGAGCTTCATTTTTATTTCCTGATATGGTAACCGAACCTTTAAGATTATTGTTTCCCGAAACTTTAAAATATTCCATAAGATTGCCCACACGGTAACTGACAATAAAACTTGGAGCAGATTATACATAAAACAGCCTGTATTTACAAATTAATTTTGTATTATAAAAAATAACATCCGAAACATTACGGATAATTAGGCTTCGCTCAAACTCTAAAGTGCTAAATTACTTGACTTTTCATACAAAATATGCTATAATCACATGATGCTGTAAAAGCATCACATTATTTAACGGAGGGCGGTTGGGCATGCATCCAAAAAAAACATTCTTTATAATTATTTTTTCTTTTCTCAATATTTTTGCCCTCGCTCCTTCGTTCGCACCTGTCAATCCGGAATACAGAGAGCTTAGTTTTCCGAAGTCAATTATAAACTTTTCCAATATACTGAAAAATACTCATAAAACCTCTTTTGTTCCGCCTCCTGTATATCTGCCCCATCTTAAATATCAACGACCTTCGAATATCTATATCCCTTTAAGTTTTGATGAACAGTTTGATCTTCGCGATTACAACAGAGATACCCCTGTAAAAAATCAGGGTTCCTGCGGGTCATGCTGGGCTTTTTCCTCCATCTCATCACTTGAATCAGCCCTCTACCGTGAAGGAGTAATGGATTTTTCTGAAAACAACCTGAACAATCGTCACGGTTTTGATATTCCCCGTTGCGAAGGCGGAAACTATCATATGTCCACAGCCTATTTCGCTCGCATGTCAGGCCCCGTGGAAGAACATCTTGATCCCTACATAAGCACAAGCTCTCCTTCGGATATTCCGCCGGCCCGTTTTGTCACAAATATCCGCTTCATAAATAAAGATATGATCAAACAGGCGGTTGTGGAATCCGGCGGTGTGGCAACAACCATGTACTGGAACAGCCAGTTTTACAACTCTTCTGAAAGCTCCTACTATTGCGGCAGCTCATACACACCCAATCACGGAGTCACAATAATCGGCTGGGACGATAACTACAGTAGATACAATTTCAGTCAGAATCCGCCCGGAAATGGTGCATGGATAGTAAAAAACAGCTGGGGTAAATCCTGGGGTGAAAACGGTTATTTTTATATGAGTTATTACGATGCCGCAGGTATGTCTTATAATGTGGTTTTTGAAGAGTCCCTGCTTCCCGATTATGTGGATAATGTTTATCAGCATGACCCTCTTGGATGGGTTTCCAGCATGGGATACGGAAATGAAACCGCTTTTATGGCCAATGTTTTCACTGCGAGAAAAGATGAAGTTCTGACATCGGTGGGTTTTTACACAGGGTCCCTCAACAGCTCCTGTGAAATTCAGATACATGTCGAACCCGATTCAGGTCCTTTGTTCTCCGGAGGAGCCGAATTTGTCAAATCAGTTACAATTCCTTATGCGGGTTACAATGTAATCGACCTTGGAGAAGACATCCCCCTTGAAGCCGGAACCGACTTTTCAGTTGTTGTAAAAATTCACACACCTTCATATAAATACCCGATTCCCGTGGAAAGACCCAGGTCAGGCTACAGTTCATCGGCCAACGCGGAAAACGGTGAAAGCTTTATAAGTCCCGACGGACAATCCTGGCAGGATCTGAATAAACACAGCAGCAATACAAATGTATGTGTCAAAGCTTTTACTGTTGACAAGCCAACCAGAACTCTTTCCATAAACTTTCCGGGAGAGGGACACGGCAAAGTTGTGAGTCAGGACGGCAGCATAAAATGCTTTGAATCCTGTACATTATCTGTGGAGCCCGGCTCTTCATTTACTTTTGATGCAGAAGCCGAAGAGAGTTCTATTTTTCAGGGCTGGGAAGGAAGTGGCTGTGAAGGAACAGACTCCTGCAGCATCGTTGTGGATTCCGACACCGAAATATCGGCTGAATTCACTTTGAAACAATATAGTATTTCAATTTCCGGGGTCGGCAACGGCACTCTTTATCCGGAAGGTGAAATCACTGTGAAACATGGTAAGAATCTGTATGTCGAAATAGATCCGGATGAAGGATATTTTGTTGAAAATGTAGTTGTCGACGGCGGTTCGCTCGGTGATTCTGTTTATGATTATCTATTTTCAGATGTTACCGGTGATCATACACTCACCGCTTATTTTGCTGATTCCGAAGGAAGATGTTATACGCCCTCCGATTTTTATGAGAGATCTTACAGCAGTTATCTCAACTACTCTTTTTACGGCCCCATAAATGAATACGGTGTTGAATTCAACCCCGGTAATGGAAATTTCACCGCCCGGATAAGAGCTAAAAACACTGATGTTTCATCGCTTTCCCGACGAGCGGAGTATTATCCTCTCGACGATATTATATCGGTTAGAACCATAGGTGTAGAAAACAGTGA
>JAWOGE010000240.1:0-9565 GCA_046497165.1 bacterium
CTGCAAAAAAGCTCTTTGTTGCAAAATACCCGTTGAAACAATTTCATCCATAACAGGTCTTTCTGTTAAAAAAGTTCTTGAAATAAAAAAAGAACTTTCAGAATCTGATAAAGAGAAATAAAACCTGAATCGTTCGATTCTGAGTTAGAAAACACGGGAAAGAGTTCTGATTCAGAAGAGTTACACAAAATCTGAGGTCCACCCGAAGGTTAATCGGCGATTTTTGTAACTTCTTAAGAACAGAAGGCTTTTTCATTTTTAAATGAGAGAGTTGGATGATGTAGGTCAAACTATATCTAAAATTTTGATATATCTTAAAATTCCTGTATGCTTATTGTTTGTAACAATCTGAGCAACAGGAGAGACTCTATGGACAAAATTCTCATTCTTGATTTCGGTTCCCAGTACAATCAACTTATTGCCCGTCGTATAAGGGAGATGGATGTTTACTGTGAAGTTCATCCTTATGATGTGGATATGGATTTCATAAAAAAATTCAATCCCCGGGGAATTATTCTTTCAGGTGGTCCTGAATCAGTGGGTGATAAAAATTCATACAGATTAAACAGCAGAATTTATGAATCCGGCATACCCATATTGGGAATATGTTACGGTATGCAGCTGGCGGCTATGCATTTTGGTGCTAAAATAAAAAGTGGTAAAAAAAGGGAGTACGGAAGAGCGATGGTTTACAATGATGCTCCCAACTCTCCGATTTTCAGAAAAATTTCTGAAAAAACAAAAGTATGGATGAGTCACAGTGACTATGTTGATTCTCTTCCCGAGGGGTTTTATCGCATAGCTCACACCGAATCTGTGGAGAATGCGGCCATAGGAAATGATGAGAGTCGGGTATATCTTGTACAGTTTCATCCCGAGGTTAAGCACACTGTTGAAGGCTCTGCTCTTATAGCTAATTTTCTTTTCAATGTCTGTGAAGTGAAAGCCCAATGGAAAATGGAAGATTTCATTGAAGAGCAGGTGGAAAATATCAGGTCCGAGGTTGGAGACAGCAAAGTTGTACTGGGACTTTCAGGGGGTGTTGACTCTTCGGTTACAGCTGCCATTGTGGGAAAAGCAATAGGAAAACAGCTGAATGCGGTTTTTGTAGACAACGGCCTGCTCCGTGCAGACGACAGAAAAATGGTGGAGGAAAATTTCAAACATATTGTCAATCTCGACATTGTTGACAGTAGAGAAGAGTTTATTTCTAAACTAAAAGGGGTTACAGATCCTGAAAAGAAGCGTAAAATAATAGGTCATACTTTCATAGATGTGTTTGAAAAGGAATCTGAAAGAATAAAAGGTGTTGAATTTCTCGCTCAAGGTACCATATATCCGGATATTATAGAATCTTCATCAAATAAAAAAGGTCACAGCAAAACAATAAAAAGTCACCATAATGTAGGGGGCCTTCCTGAAAAAATGTCGCTAAAACTGCTTGAACCGCTTAAAACTTTGTTCAAGGATGAGGTTCGTGCTCTCGGAAGAGAACTTGGACTCAGTGAAACTCTTGTGAATCGGCATCCTTTTCCGGGGCCCGGACTTGCAGTTCGCATTCCGGGTGAAGTGAGTGCGGAAAAATGTGAAATTCTTAAAAAAGTTGACTCCATTTTCATAGATATGATAAGAGAGGCCGGCCTGTATGATGAGATATCTCAGGCTTTTGCTGTTCTTCTTCCGGTTCGTTCAGTGGGAGTTATGGGTGACAGACGAACTTATAACTATGTTGCTGCATTGAGAGCTGTTGAAACAGAAGATTTTATGACTGCGGACTGGTATGATTTTTCACATGAATTCCTTAAAAATGTCAGTACAAAAATAATAAACGAAGTGGCCGATGTGAATAGAGTTGTTTACGATATCAGCTCAAAACCCCCGGCAACGGTGGAGTGGGAATGATAATCTGTGAAGGATGGTGAAAATGAAAAAAATTATTATTGACAAAGAACAATCCCTTGAAAATGTGGAGTTTCAGCCGGACAACATGCTTTTTTTGCCCGGTAAAGAAGCCCGTGAGGCATGGGATTATTTTCCGCCCGAAATAGAAAACAACTATGTTTCGAATCATTTCCCGCCCTTTCTCGCAGTTCACGGAAATTTCAGTGAAGCTTCTGAAAACATTGAAGGTAAAAATGAAGTGGAGCTGCTTTTTCTTTTTACCATGAAACAAAAATCTCCTTCCGGCTTTTATGCCTTGATAAACAAGAATAAAAAAAATATAAGAACACAGTATTACCAGTATCTGCTCATAGCACTGATGTTTTTCTCAGACAGTGAACTCAGGAAACAAATAATAGAAGATTTGAAGAAGATTCCGGAAAATGAAAAGGTGCATGAAACCTTGTTTATAGATACAGTTTTTGGAGATTCGATGCCGGAACCGGAGGAACTCAGCACTCCGGAGGAGCAGACAATGCTTTTTTTGTCGGCTTTAAAAAAAAGAAAGAAAGAGCCTGTCAAGGCCTTTGAATCTCTGATGAAACTTCTTGGTAAAGCTGAGAATATGGAATTTATATACACGATGATAAAAGTTCTTTTTCTTACGAGCAACGATTTTTCAGTTGTGCATTTAGACAGATTTATAGAAAAGATTGTTCGCCGGAATCCTGAAGTTGAAAAGACGGAGCTTTATCTGATAAAATTTTTATACTGTTACCGCAACAACCTTTTTGATGAAATGGAAGATGCTGTAAGCGATCTTGCGGAAAGTACATCTTCACTTTATATACTCAACGGAATACTTCCGGTTCTTTTCAAGATGGGGAAATGGCATCTTGTCGGAAAATATTACAACCTCGCCGCCGAAGAAACTTCCGGAAGTGAAAGAAAAAAGAATCTCTGCATGCTGGCCGACATATATGAAAACAAGTTAAATATGCTGGAAAGTGCTGTTGAAATACATATGAGTATTGTTGAAAACGATCCTTCCGGTTCCCCCGTAAGTCTTTCAAAGGTCATAGCGGCTCTTGAAAGAAAAGAAAACTGGAACGAGCTCTTCCGTCTTTATTCCAGAATAGCAAGCAGAATGGAAGAAGATGATGAAGAGATGGCCTCATTTTACAATTATAATGCAGGACACATAGCTCTTCACCACCTTTCCCGTCCTGTTGAAGCAAGGGAGCTGCTTGAAAAAAGTGCAGAAAAAAAGCTTACATTTGAAACTCTGAGAGATCTGGCTTCGGCCTATTTAAGGCTTAAAAACTATGATTCCTATATTTCCGTGCTTGAAAAAGAGCTGTTTTTAATTGAAGATCCCGAGGAAAAAACCGCTCTGAGATATAAAATAGCAGATGCTTTTCTGGAATATAAATCCGACTCTTTATCGGCTGCTGAATGGCTGGAAAGAATAGTGGAGGAGGAGGATAATCCCTTGGTTGCAGTGAGAAAATTGGGAAGAATATATTACAACGAGGGTAGCTGGAAAAAACTTGTGGAAATAAACGAAAAAGAGCTTGCCCTATCTCCGAGTGATCGGGATAAAATAAATCTTCTGTACAAAAATGGAATAATATCTCTTACAAAACTCGGAGATTACAGTAAAGCTGAACAAAATTTTCTTGAAATACTTAAGTTTGAGAACAATCACACAGCTTCGCTTGTAAATCTTGAAAAAATATATGTAAAATCAGGAGAGTATGATAAACTTGCTGAAATGTATAATAATCTCCAGCAACTGCCCGGAATCAGCGATATCATGAAAAAGTACTACCTGAACAAACTTGGAATAATATATCGTGAAAGTGGAGATACGGAAAAAGCAAGGAGGACATTCAGGAGCATACTTCACTTTGACAGAAAAGACGGCACTGCCATTGAAAATTTGAGACTGCTTGATGAGGTTGCTGATTTTTCATCTTTTGGAACTGAGGATGTGGATAATCAGGAATTTTCGGATATAGTTTCCGTGGAAAAGGATAATGCCGAAGACAGGCTTCTGGATCATGTGCCCAATACCTACTGGAAATATCTGTTCAAATGTTTCGAAAACAACAAAGTTGACAAGGAGACCTACAAATTAAACCGAAAAGAGCGTTACTGGTCCGATATGCTTGACACATCAACAGATGACAGCGTGCTTCTTGATAACACCGATAAAGTTCCGGCCTGTATTCTTCTTATGAGGAGATACATGGAAGAGAGAAACTATATTGGAATAAGAACTCTGCTTAATGATTACATCTCCCCTGAACCTGAACTTCAGAGAAAATTCTGGTCAGCTTTTTTCATAAATTTCAAAGATAGTTCCGAAGTAAAAGAAGCGTTTGAATCCCTTACGGTATCAGGAATAGGAACAGATGATTTTTCAATAATACTGCCCATCCTTGAAAAAATATATTTAGAAGAGTCTGATTTTAAAACAATTCTTTTTCTCAGAAAAGTCTATATAAAAAAAATATCAAATCCTGAAAAAAAGAGGTCTGTCTATGATGAAACAATAGAGCTTCTTGAAGGCTATATTCCTGATAAAGAGATACACGAACTTTACGAAGAGCGTTTCTCTTCTTTTCCTGAAGACTTTGATTTTTTTAAAAATTATATGGAGTTCCTTCGTTCTCGTAATATGGAAAACAAAATAACATTGCTTTACGAAAAACGCTGGGGAATAACCGGTGACCTTGAAACAGGGAAAACCATTGTTAACAGATATCTGATTTACGGGGAAAAGAAAAAAGCCTATTCATGGATTGAAAATGTTCTCGCCTCACATCCTAAAGATAAGTGGCTTCTTAAAAAATATGCTGACCTGACAGCGGAACTTTTTGGTCACAAAAAGGCTGCAGAAGAGTTTACCATGCGTCTTAACTCACCTGATTTTAAAGATATGTCCGGTTTTCTTAAAGACACACTGCTTAAACTTTACAAAAACGGCGGTATGTCAGAAAAAGCTGTTGAAATATTTAATGAAATGAGTTTTGAAAATAATGAAAAGCATTTTGAAAAAATGATTGAAATGTCTGAGTTTTTTCTGGAAAATGGAGAAAAAGAAAAAGCGATTGCCGTAATATCCGAGGCAAAACCGGAGAACAAGCAGCAGGCAAAAAAGAAAACAGGGATTCTGCTTTCTATGAACGGTGAAATAAGAGAGGAGGATCTTTCAATGATCTCTTCGGTCAAAGAGATTGACGGTCTTTTACACACTTACAGGAGTTCACCTTCGCTGGAAAAGATTCTTAGATATTTCTCTCGTAAAGATGACAAAAGAGCGAAGATTCTTCTTTTTGATTATTTAATGGAATCGGGTGAAAATAAAAAAGCCTCTGATATAGCAAAGAAATTCCCTGATAATTCACGCACACGCATTGAAATGGAGTCCAGATTGATGGCTGAAAACGGTGATCCGGATTCAGAATACAAACTTCTCTCAAGGCGTTTTTTATCTGATGTGTGGAGAACAGACCAGTATGTTCTTGAACGGCTTGAAAAAACTACAGACAGTCGTATTCTTAAGTTTATGTTCAGAAACATGAGATATTTTCTTTTTCCTGAGCATAATTCTCCGTCCGACAGAGAATGGCGGCACACCATTCCATTGGAGGATCAAACTCTTAAGAAAATCGTGGATTTTGATGAAGGTGACGAGCGAATGCTGGAGTTTGCCTCAATATTGGCAGGCAGAAAAGGAAGCTTCCGTAAAAAGCTGAAACCTCTCGACCCATCAAAGCATCATGAAATAATTGTCATGACTGACCAGCTTAAAATCAGTACAGGAGATGAAGATATCTATCTCTATTATTATCCGGCATACAGTGGCATATGCCGGATTATAAACAAAAACATGCCGGCTCTCGCTTTGGGCGAAAAAAGTGTGAAAGTTTCTTTGAAAGAAACGGCATTTGAAATTCTGAGACATCACTATCTTATAAAATCGGGTATCTGTGACGGTAATGGAAAGGAAGCTCTAGGTAAAACTGCTTCCATGCTTGAAGATGTATTGAAAAAAACAGGAAAAGAAAAAGTTGTTGCCATAAAAGAGTGCAGACCCGGTAAGCAGGGAAGAGCACTGGAACTTCATAATGAGCTGTCGGGTATAGATTATAATTTTGCTTCTTTTGAAAGGAAATTGTATTTAGCTTCCATGCTGTATTCTTTTTCTCTTGTTCCGGATCCTTCAATACTTGCGAAGCTCGGAAGCTCTCGTACTGATATAGAGATGTTTTTAAAAACTCTTATGAATAAAAATGAAAAGAGGAGGTAATTTAACCTTATGGAAAAAGTGAAAACGCACATTGTCAATCCCCATCTTCGTGCTGTTGAGATGACAGTTCAGCATCTTCGTAAAAACAACATAGTTCTTCTGCCCGGAGACACTTCTTACTTTCTTGCGATTCGTGCCGGTAAACAGAAAACACTGAAAAGAATGAATTTAATAAAAGGGGTTTCCGGGAACACTAAAAAATTCTATTCCATAATGTTGGGAGATTTTAAAGATATATCTGAATATTCTGAAATAACGGACTCCTGTTTTCAGGTTATGAGACGATGTCTGCCGGGTCCCTATACTTTTATTGTTCCCGGAACAAACCAGTTGCCGAAGATAATTTTACAGAAACGCAAAGAGGTCGGAATAAGAATTCCTCACTCTGAATTCATTCAAAATGTTCTTAAAAATTTTGGAGAACCGCTTCTTGTTTCCACTGCAAAACATGATGGCAATAATGAATTTTTCGATGATCCGGATCAGGGAATTCCCGGGTGGCTTTCTTCGGTTGATCTTTTTGTGGATGCTGGATATATCCCTCATGAACTCACAACAATTATTCGAATAAAAGACGGCAATCCGGAAATAATAAGAACCGGAAAAGGATCATTGGAACCACTTATTTAACTTTAACGGATAAATTTATGACAATACTTACATCCATAGCTATTTATACAGTTCTTTCATATCTTTTTTACATCGTTTTTTATCTTTTCATTCAGGGACAGGTGTCTGAGGCGGGGATGTTTCTTTTCACTCCGACAATTATTTTATGTTGTGTGAAAGTTCTTTCCATAAAAGGAAAACAGTTGCAGAAACTGTCCCTTTTTATTTTTATGACAATACCCTGGGGAATATCAACATATCTGACTTTTATCGAAGCTCAATATACCGGATGGGAAATTACGGGTTTTATGCCGGTTCCGGTTCTCTCCTCTTTTCTTTTTGCTCCTTCCGGCAGGAATAAATCACCGCTTCTTATAAAAACTTTACCTGTCAAAACGGCGGTGTTTCTTGTCTTTATTATTACAGCCGGAATAGTTCATCTTATCATAAAGGGTAATTTTATAAACACACTCCAGTTTGTTCAGTCACTTTATGCCCCCGCCATAATTCTTGCTGTAATCGCTTCTTTTGTTCTTTTCCTTTTCAGAGCTGCCGCAGGAGGAATACTTGTGAACTCCTTTGACTTTTTTATTTCAGAAGGAAAAATTGACCGTGTTGTTTTTCTCAATGACAAAGCTTTTGGAAAAGAGCAGCTCAATATAGTTGATATGGTGCTGGCAGAGGATATTGATGAAAAAACATTTTCGGAAAAAGTATCGGTACTGGACAAAGAAGCTGTCCGAAGAAACAGAAGTGGCAGAGAGTTGTCTTCAGAACAGTATTTTTCTGTGGAAAAAGACGGGATTTTTTATGAAATGGCACCTTTGAAAAAATTTCTTTCAAAAAAGAAAGATGAATATGTTTGCAAAGGTTTGAAAATACCGGAAAAACTCACTGCCGATTCATATGTGGCACTTGCTGAAGACCGAAAAATTAAAGGTTATTATGTAATGGAAAAATCGGGAAAAGATGCCGAAAAAAAGATGCTGAAATATCTTAAGAAAGAGTTTTCTGTAAATCCTGTAATAATAACTGATGACAAAAAAAGCTGGAAGGGAGTTGCGGAGATATACAGTTCTGTTTCGGATATAGAAATTTCTGAAACAGATTTTTTGATAACAGATGACGAAATCGATCTTCCGGAAACAGCTATGAAGGCGGGCTGGGGAGCTGTTGACAAAGAAAAGTACGGAATATATTTTCTTCGCGAATCACTTTTGGAAGTGGTTAAACTCATGAAAACAATTCAATTGTCCTTAAAAAAAATAAACCGTGTTTGTGTCATTGCCGGACTGCCTTTTATTCTTTCTTTTGCGGCGGGTCTGTTTGATATTTATGTTGCTCAGCTTTCTGCGGTTACAATACTTTTTTCCGTTGCAGTTACACTTTTTTACTTGTTTTCAGATTTTGCAGGCAGATAGCGGCTGATGCCGGAAAACAATTTCATAAAAAATATCTTGAAAAACAGTTCTCTTTTTCTTATTATAGTAGTGCAGAATTAATACTTGAGAGGTTTCATGTTCAGAATTCTTGATAATAAATACACCAAATATCTCAGGTACAAGCTGAGTATAGTAACATTCCTGGCTATTTTTGCTATTTCTCTTATGACTGTTTTTGTACTTCCGGCGATTTTTAACAGAACTTCAGAATCTGCAAAAGAGGATTTTCTGAAAACATCAGCAAGCAATCTGATGCTTTTTCTTGACAGTGCAAGAAGAATGGATTCGGTTGGTGAAAGTGCAAAAAGAGAACTCAGCAGTGCTTCAATGCGAGAAATTAACAATTTCCGTAAAAATATGGAGGTTATTAACAACGGATACACTGCTATTCTTGATGCTGAAAACGGAAAATGGATATCACATCCTTCTCAGGCAAAAGGAAACATATCAAATGAAGAGAAATGGGTAAAAGACATTATTGAAAAGCGTGAAGGAAGTCTGAGCTATTATTCAACAGAAGAAAAACGGCAAAACATAGCTGTATTCAGTTATTATGCTCCCCTTAACTGGATAACTGTTGCCGTAACATCCAGTGAGGAAAGCATAGGTCTTATCTCCTCTCTCAGTTTTAAAGTTATCGGTTTTTTCATAGTTATGCTTGCACTGTTGGGTTTTACGAGTGTTCTTATCACCGAAAGATCCATAATAAACCCGCTGAGAAAAATAAACGAAGCTTTTCAAAAGGGAACTGCCGGAAATCTTGATTTTAAAATACCCATACAGGAAAGAGAGCATAAAGATGAAATAGCTGAACTGAGTGAAAATTTTAACATATTTATAGATACATTAAAAAATGTAATAATATCAATAAGAAATACATCGGAAAGCATTCTTAACAGCTCCAACGAGGTTTCCAGTGGTAACAATCAACTTTCAAGTGCTACCCAGCAAATGGCTTCGTCACTTCAGGAGACCGCCTCTTCTGTGGAGGAGATAAGTGAATCCATTCATGAAACTGCGGATGTTTCTGTTGAGCTTTCAAAAAGTGTTGAAAAAACTGTAAATCGTGCTGATAAAGGTAAAAAACGACTTTCTGAAATGGACGATGCCATAAACAAGCTCAAAGAATCGGGACACCGTATATCTGAAATTGTGATACTGGGGCTTAAGTTCTATGCTTCGCGATCTACCGTAGTCTATCGCTAACACTTCCCCTTAACCTTCCAGCACCGGGCAGGTGTCAGCCCCTATACTTCATCTTTCGATTTAGCAGAGACCTGTGTTTTTGATAAACAGTCGCTTGGGCCTGTTTTTT
>JAWOGE010000262.1:0-4839 GCA_046497165.1 bacterium
CCAAAGCAAAAGAAAATTTTGAAAAGATGCGAAGAGACAACATATTGCGTCAGGACCCGGAACCCTCTCTTTATATTTATCGTCAGATATGGAAAGGTCATGAACAGTACGGTATCGTAGGGCGTGCATCAGCTGACGAATACAATGACGATATAATAAAAAAACATGAACATACCCGAAAAAAGAAAGAGGATGACCGTACGCGTCATGTTCTCACTCTGAATGCCAATGCAGGACCGGTTTTCCTTACCTACCGAGACAACAAAAAAATAGATGAAATTGTTGCCGATTACTGTTCAAAAAACAACCCGGAAGTGGATTTCACCAAAGAAGACGGTATTCGCCATACGGTCTGGGTCATAAAGGACAAGGTCCTCAACACGGAAATTTCACGCGTATTTGAAAACGATGTCGACAATCTGTATGTTGCGGACGGACATCATCGCTCGGCTTCAGCGGCAAGGGCAAAAGCGGAAAAAATGAAAAACGATCCTCACCCCTCTCCCGATAAGGCCTACAATTATTTTCTTTCAGTGTTTTTTCCCGCAGGACAGCTTAAGATTCTTGATTACAACAGAGTTCTGTTCACCATGAACGATCTTACCAAAGATGAATTTCTGAACAAAATAAAAGACTCTTTCGATGTTGTTGAACGCGGTCGGAAAAAACCTGAAAAGCAGAAAGAGTTCGGTCTTTATATTGACGGTGAATGGTATATGCTTCAGGCCCGCAAAGGTACATATCCCGAAAACGACCCTGTTGAAAGCCTTGATGTTGCTATTCTTCAGAACAATCTTCTTACTCCGGTACTCGGTATAGGGAATCCGAAAGAGGACGAAAACATAGATTTTGTAGGTGGAATACGAGGCACGGAAGAACTTGAAAAAAGAGTTGACAGTGGCGAATGCACCATGGCTTTTTCACTCTACCCTACAGGAATAGATCAGTTGATGGGCGTAGCAGATGCAGGCAAAGTAATGCCTCCGAAATCAACATGGTTCGAACCGAAACTCAGAAGTGGACTTATAGTTCATCTTCTTGAAGACTGAATAATATAAATAAAGAAAACGGAGGTTTTTATGAAAGTTAGCTATAAAAAATTAGGTCTTTCCAATACCCGTGAAATGTACGCAAAAGCTTACAAAGGTGGTTATGCAATTCCCGGTTATAATTTTAACAATATGGAACAGCTTCAGGCAATTATAAAAGCATGTTCCGAAACATCTTCTCCACTTGTTCTTCAGGTTTCAAAAGGAGCACGCAACTATGCAAATCAGACACTGCTGAGATATCTCGCCGAAGGTGCAGTGGAATATTCAAGAGAACTCGGAGCCAATATTCCCATAGCTCTCCACCTTGATCACGGAGCGGATTTTGAAATATGCAAATCCTGTATAGATTTCGGTTTTTCATCTGTAATGATAGATGGTTCATCCCTACCCTTTGAAGAGAATATAGAACTTTCCGCAAAAGTTGTCGAATATGCTCATTCTCAAAATGATTATGTTACCGTTGAAGGTGAACTCGGTGTGCTTGCCGGAGTTGAAGATGATGTTCAGGCCGAAGAGACAAAATACACTGATCCGGACGATGTTGAAGAGTTTGTAAAAAAGACCGGTGTGGACTCTCTCGCCATAGCCATAGGAACTTCTCACGGAGCTAACAAGTTCACTCCGGAACAGTGTGAAAAAGATGACAGCGGCAATCTGGTTCCTCCTCCTCTGCGTTTTGATATCCTCGAAGAAGTGGAAAAGAAACTTCCTGATTTCCCTATTGTTCTTCACGGCTCTTCATCGGTTCCTGAAAATATTGTTTCAGAGATAAACAGATATGGCGGAGAGATAAAAGACGCAATCGGAATACCGGAAGAACAGCTCAGAAAAGCCGCTGCAAAATCGGTTTGCAAAATAAATATCGACAGCGACGGCCGCCTTGCCATGACAGCCGGAGTGAGAAAAGTTCTCGCAGAAACTCCCTCAGTTTTTGATCCGAGAAAATATCTCGGGCCTGCCCGTGATTCACTTGCTGAGCTTTACAAACACAAAATTATAAATGTACTGGGTTCTCAGGATAAAGCCTGATGAAGATTTACAATTCACTTGACGCTGCTGTCTGTGATAAAGAAAGCTCTTTTTCTCTTGCCATAGGCAACTTTGACGGAATTCACCTCGGACACAGAAAAGTTATAAAACAGGCTGACAACTCTCCGGGTGAAAAAACCGTACTAATAACATTCTATCCCCATCCTAAAAAAATTCTTTCACCTGAATACGCTCCTGAACTTATTCTAACCCGTCAAGAAAAATTTGAAATACTGGAAAAAACGGGTGTGGATATGCTTATCGATCTCCCGTTTGAAAAATATGTAAATATGTCCGCTGTGGATTTCATGGATTCTCTTTATGAAAAGATACCCATTAAATCAGTAAGTGTTGGCTATAACTTCTTTTTCGGAAAAGAGCAATCGGGCAACCCTGAAATACTTCTCTGGTGGAGCCGTTCTAAAAATGTCCGGATATCCGTATGTGACGCTGTAATACACAAAGGAATGAAAGTCAGCTCATCCGCCATAAGAAACTTGATTCTGCGGGGTAAAATACAAATAGCAGCCGATCTTCTCGGAACTCCTTACATGATGCACAATAAAATTGTTTCGGGACGCCGGGAAGGTCGGCAAATGGACTTTCCGACCATAAACATATCACCTCCTGAAAAAATAATCCCCTGTGACGGAGTTTACATAACAACAATTGTCACAGAATCCGGGACCTATCCGGCTGTTACCAACATAGGACAAAATCCCACCATTGACCGTGAGTCCAGGTCCAAAACAGTGGAAACTTATGTACCTTATAAAAACCTCCCTTCACTTTACGGTTCCGTGGCGGGAATATATTTTTTTAACCACATACGCTCAGAAATAACTTTCTCATCTACAGAAAAACTCAGAAAAAAAATAGCAGAAGATGTCCAGAAAGCCATAGAGTTCTGGAAAAATCACAGTTATGATGAAAATAGCTTCATTGAAATCAATAAGATGAAATCTGATTTTCAATAAAAATTGATTTTGTTAAACCAATGGGTAGTATGTGTTCGGAGTTTTTGTTTGATTTATCTGTCTCGGAGGAAATCATGGCTAACACATGTGAAATATGCGGAAAAAAATCACAGTTTGGAAACTGCATAAGTCATGCACACAATGTAAATAAAAAAGTACGGAAGCCGAATGTTCAGAAAATTCGTATCAGAAGTGAGAACGGCTCTGTGAAACGCGCTTATGTCTGTACACGCTGCATTCGTTCGGGAAAAGTAAGCAAGGCTGTCTGACACTTCCTGACATGCAAAGCAAATCTGTAAATCCCGGCACATATAATGTAATCTGTGAGCTGGTGATGGTGACATATGATATGGGGCCTTCCCTTTCACCTTTTGTAGCCGAAGTTATAAAAGAGATACGGAAACACAACTCTGTTCGTCATGAAATGACACCCATGGGATCAATTCTCGAAGGTTCCTGGTCTGACATTTTAAAACTGCTTGACCATCTTTTCCTTGAATTTGCTCCCCGTTATGAACGACTCGGCATAAATTTCAAACTTGACTTCAGAAAAAGTGCTGACCGTAACAGGATAAAGGGCAAGGTGGACTCCGTTGAAAAAAAGATCGGAAAAAATTCTTAAAAAAACATGCTTTTTTCCTGTCATATTACTTTTTTTCATTATTGTTTTCATGTTCGGGAATATCTTTGCAGCTGAAAAAGCTGTTAAATTTAAAAACAAAACCGTTAAAGATTATACCGAAGAATCCGTCTGGATATTCCATATTTCAGGAGGTGCGACTGCAGGCGTGTTTGTTTCTTCTGATAAAAACAGTTTTTCAAAAGGTCCTTTACGGGGGAAAAGAATTGCACCGCTACTTAACGCGGGAATTGAATACGCCAGACTTTATGACGGAAAATTTGCAATGTCAGGAAGCATCCAGACAGACCTTTACTACGGCTATCTTCCTGTTTTAATGCCGGGCATAGGAGTTCATCTAAGTTCTGATAATATCAAACAAAAAGGAGCTCATATTCTTAAAGTTGCGGGACATTTTCCTGTTTCTTATCTTAAAGAGTTCTGGGCAGGATACGGATGGTCGGCGGGATATGATTATACAATAACACCCTGCATCGCCATAGGGTTAAAAGTTCAGGCAGTTACTCTTTTCAGCGTAAAAAACGGATCTTCATTTGAAATGGCGTTTCACTCTGTATATGATACACTTGCAGGTATCACTCTCCGCTTTTAATATTACGAACCAGATTCAACCGCAGACCATCCTCTGTCTGATCTATGGAAACATCGTCACACATCATCCCTATGAGAGAAAGCTCGCTGTTATTTTCAACCTCACCGGTCAATTGCCAGTAATAACTTGTCAGAGAAGGATCCCTGCCCTTTTTCATTAAATCATTAAGTTCCTCGATCTCTTTTTTATCAAGTATGAGCTTTTTAAAAAAGAATTTAATATAAAAAGCATCTTTCCCGGGTCTGATTTTTATTTCAATTTCACAGTTATAACGATATAAAAAGTAAGTTGTAACCTCATCTATAATCTTAGATATCTTTTTAATTTTATGGGACAAATCAATCCTCCTTTCTTTTTAAGGCATCAATCAGAGGAACAATAAAAGAAGCGACAAAACCTCCGGCGAAACCATTGTTATAAAGATTCAAGCCTCCGTGAAGCACAAGAACATTCATTACTATAGACAGATGAAAAAAACCTGCGACAACACCTGCTTTGAGACCATACTGCCCTGCAATAGGAGCCAATGTGGTTCCGAAAAGACCTGCT
>JAWOGE010000316.1:0-2600 GCA_046497165.1 bacterium
GAAAAAGGTCTTCTTTTCGGTCCGGGTAAAGCTGCCAATGCAGGTGGTGTTGCCACATCCGGACTTGAGATGAGTCAGAACAGTCAGCGTCTGAGCTGGACTCGTGAACAGGTTGATGAAAAGCTCAAAGCCATAATGGTTAAAATACACAATGATATTCAGGAGACTTCCAAAGAGTTTGCACTGGAAGGGAATTATGTTGCGGGTGCAAACATAACAGGTTTCAGGAAAGTTGCGGATACTATGATAGCTCTTGGAATATTGTGAGCTGTGTAAGAACTGATTTTGATTTATAAATCCCGAAAGCGGCGGGGCGAATTTTTGCGCTCCGCCGGATTTATGGAGGATTTTTTTATGTCTCATATTGAGAAAACAGTCCTTGTGGTGGATGATTCGCCGGACACTCTGGAGCTTCTCAGGAGAAATCTGGAAATGAAAGGTTATAGAGTATCTCAGGCTGCTTCTGTTACAGAGGCTCTGTCCGTACTCAGGAGAAAAAAAATAAACCTTGTCATTACAGATTATAAAATGCCTGACATGGATGGATTTACTCTTATAAAAAAAATTCGGAGTGAATATCCTGAAATGGAAGTGATAATGGTAACCGGATACGGTTCCATAAAGGGAGCGGTTGATGCTGTTAAAGCTGGTGCCGAAGAATATATCACAAAGCCTTTTACAGACAGCGAACTGCTGGAAGCGGTTGATCGTGTTTTTGAGAAGTTGAAAAAACGGATGCTTGAAAACGGACACAGCAACAAAAATGTTTTGTCTGAATACGGTATGATAGGGAAGTCCAGGCCCATGTTAAAGGTTTTTCGTATGATAAAAAAAGCGGCTGAAACATCTGCAACTGTTTTAATTTCCGGTGAGAGCGGTACAGGAAAAGAGCTTGCGGCCCGTGCTGTACATTATAACAGTCGGCGTTCCTCGGCACATTTTGTTCCTGTGAATTGCGGGGGAGTTCCTGAAAATCTCCTTGAAAGTGAACTTTTCGGATATGTTAAAGGTGCTTTTACAGGTGCATCTGAAACTCGTGCGGGTTTTTTCCAGACGGCTGAAAACGGAACCATATTTCTTGATGAAATAAGTGAGGCATCTCTCGGAATGCAGGTTAAATTACTCAGGGTTCTTCAGAATGGTGATGTTTGCATGCTCGGTGATAACAGAACAAGGAAAGTTGATATCCGTATTATAGCTGCCACAAATAAAAATCTGGAGCAGCTGGTTAAAACGGGAAGTTTTCGTGAGGATCTTTTTTTCAGACTGAATATTATCTCCATAGATATTCCACCTCTCAGAAAAAGAGGTGATGATATATTTCTTCTGATAAACCACTTTACAGAAAAATATTCAAAAAGTCTCGGTATGGAAAAACCTCATTTTACGGACAGAGCTCTGGATGCTTTTCGTTCCTACAGTTGGCCGGGAAATGTCAGGGAGCTGGAAAACTGTATCCAGAGACATGTTGTTATGAATGAAGGCTGCGAAGTTGATGTTACAGATCTTCCTGAATACATGCGTTACGCTATTCCGGCAAAAGTAAGCGTTGACTGCAGTCTCGAAGAGGTTGAAGTTGAACATATAAAACGGGTTCTCAATGCTGCGGGGCACAACAAAACAAGAGCGGCCCGCATACTTGGCATAGATAGGAAAACACTTTCAAGGAAACTATCGGTTTTTTCTTCCGTCGGTCAATAAAAATTTTGCCATATGACAGCTTTGTGCTACAATCGGATGGTTTTTTAATTACCTACTGGAGAGTTCCATGAAAAATGTATGTGTGCTGGGGTTGGGGTATATCGGACTTCCGACTGCGGCCATACTTGCTTCAAGAGGATACAAGGTTACAGGTGTTGATGTTTCTCAGGAGGTTGTTAACAGCATAAGTCGCGGAGAGGTTCATATTGTTGAGCCGGATCTGGATATGTTGGTTCGTTCCGGTATAAATTCAGAAAATTTTCGAGTCTCTCTTGAACCGAATGATTCTGATGTTTACATAATATGTGTGCCTACTCCCTTTAAAGATAGTGAAGGTACTCCTGTTCCTGATATATCTTATGTGGAATGTTGTGCAAAACAGCTTGCCGGTTATGTTGAAAAGGGTAATATGGTAATTCTTGAATCAACTTCGCCTCCCGGAACAACGGAAAAAGTTGCCGAGTTGCTTTCAGTCAGCGGTCTTGAGGTTGGAGAAGATATTTTTGTGGCACATGCTCCGGAGCGCGTGCTTCCCGGTAATATTCTCAGAGAAGTTGTGGAAAACGATCGTATTGTCGGTGGAGTTAATCTGAAATCTGCTCGAAAAGTCAAAGAGTTCTACGAAGGTTTTGTAAAAGGTGAGGTTGTGGCAACTGATTCTCGTACAGCGGAGCTCTGCAAGCTGGTTGAAAACTCATACAGGGATGTCAATATAGCCTTTGCAAATGAAATGGCCAATGTTTCCGAACTTTTTGGAATAAATGTCTGGGACCTTATAAAATTTGCAAACAGACATCCGAGGGTGAACATACTTAATCCGGGTCCGGGAGTTGGAGGTCACTGTATAGCAGTTGATCCCTGGTTTATAATCGATGTTGCAAAGGAAGACACCCCTCTTC
>JAWOGE010000007.1:0-6203 GCA_046497165.1 bacterium
GAACCACCTGAATCCATCCCGAACTCAGAAGTGAAACGCTCCTGCGCCGATGATACTGCACTCCTTTGTGTGGGAACCTAGGTCGTTGCCTCTTTTTTTTTATTCTTATTTTTTTTCTAAACATATCTTTTCTGTGTTTTTCTTCAATTATTTCAGGCTTTTCTTTTTTCTGTAAAAATTCTTGACTTATATCAAAAAATAAAATACTCTAACGCGAAGTTTATTGGTGTTTTAACAAATAATTAGGGATTATGTTATGAGAAGGAAAAAATTTTGCTTGGTCTTAACGCTTGCGTTATTTCTTTGGGCTGCGAATGTTAATGCAGACAGTCTTTTTGATCTTGACGGTGATTCTGATTCCACAGACACTGAAGAAGATTCATCCGATGACGGACGTTTTGGAGATGAAGAAGAGGATTCAAGTTCAGAAACTGAAGAAGAATCTGAATCTGAATCTGAAATGGGAACTGAACCCGAAGAGAAAAAATCGGCGGATGAGCCCCAGACTGCAAGGATTGACCTGGCTGAAGCAGCCGAAGATATGGAAGCTGAAAAGAAACTCAGGGAATTGACTATTCAGGATGAAGCCCGTCTTAAGGTTGTTCAGAAAAAGAAGTTTTTTAAAGCAAGGCGTTTCGAGATGGGTATCGGTCTCGGACTTTTGAGTGGTGATTGGGACAATGTAATGATAGCTGGTTTCAACATGGCCTATCATATAAATGAATATTTTGCCGTTCAGGGTCGTTTTATGTACGGGCCTTTTGATTTTGAAAAACAGACTCGTAAACAGGTTGAAGAGATAAGCACATATCCTTCTTCCAGTAATCTTGAGCTTGCGGGTGGTGCTTCTGCAGTTTTTTCTCCCATATATGGAAAAATCAGTATTTTCGGAAATTTTATACCCAAGTATGATCTCAATGTTTCAACCGGTGCTTATTTTTACAGAACAAAAACTGACAATGGACTGGAGGAGGACAACAATAATAATTTTGCTGTTCAGCTTGGTTTGGGTGGCAGGCTTTTCATAACAAACAACTTTACTGCTTCTTTGTCTTTTGACTGGTATATGATGGGAGACGAAAGACTTCCCATGCAGGGTTCAGGTGGAACAGTGTCTTATCTCAAGACAGATTTCGTAACCACTCTGTATGTCAGTATGTTTCTTCCTTTTGAATAATGGAAATAACTTAAGAAGGTGTTAATATGAAACGAAAAACAATTTTTTCCATGTTTTTTCTTGCTTTTTTTCTAACGGCATCCTGTGCTCAGCAGATGACTGTCAGAGAAAGAGAGATGAAGAAATATCAGGAAATTGACATGTCCATTGTTGCCGGCATGCCTGCTCCCGTAGTAGAAACTGTCGAAGCTTATAATAACGGTGATTATTCCACAGCCGCCATGGGTTTTTATGCCATAAAGAGTAACAATGAATGGTCTCGTCTTCACGAAACGGCGAGATATTATTATGCAGAGTCACTTTTCAGAATGGGGTTGTATCAGGCTGCTGAATATGAGCTGGCAGAGATGCTTTTCAGAGGGCCCGAGACACACTATTTCATGTCGTCTCTTCTGAAATTGCTTGCTGTAACTTACAAGACTGAAAATCAAAATGTTCTGTTTGCGGTTCTTGCGAATGTTGACTATTCTCAGCTTCCTGACAGATTTGCCAATGAGCTGACTTATTATCTTGGCAAAGTGAATTTCTATGAGGGAAAAGATAAGGATGCAGTGGATTTTTTCAGTAAGGTGAAGGACTACAGTTCTCACTACCCTTCAGCCACATATTTTCTGGGTGTTCTTAATGTGAAAATGCAGAAATATGCTGAAGCCATGAAAAAATTTGAAGAGATATTGAATATGCCTACCGACAAATATCTCGGTGCGGATATTAAAAAGTTAAAAGATATGTCTGAACTTGCTATGGGACAGCTTTATTATGCTGCTGCATGGAAATCGGAAAATCCTCTCGCTATGTTCAATGTGTCCCTGAACTATTTCGCCAATGTGGGGTCTGATAATGAGCAGTGGTTTGAATCCCTCTTTGCAAGAACATGGGCTTCTTTGATGATTAGTCGTTTTGATGCCACTATGGGAACCATTGTAACTTTGAGATCTCCTTTTTTTGAAGATGTTTACTATCCTGAAATAAATATTGTTCAAGCTGTTACATATTATAACTTATGTCAGTATGAAATGGTCAACCGGGTTGTTGAAGACTTTTTTGAAATATATCCGGAATACAGAGATGAGGTGGAAAAATTCATTGAAGATGTGAGTACAAAGACCGGACTTGAAATTTATGAAGAGATGCTTTTGATGAACCGGGATTTGTCGGAAGGTAAAGAGGTGGAAATACCGGCTTCCATACTTACAACGATGCTCAGAGATCCGCTTTTCAAAAAACAGTTTAATCATATTAAAGAGATAGAACGAGAGCTTGATTTGATAAAGAACTCTCCCGATAACTTCAAAAACAGTTCTATTGCTGAAGAAATAGAGAAAAAACTGCGTATACAGTTGGCAACACTCCGAAATGAAGCCGGCAGATGGCTTGTAAATCGCATGCATAAAATAAAACAGGATTTGACAAGTCTTATAGCACAGATGAAGGGGATTCAGTTCGAAATGACGGATCAGTTGAAGAAACAACAGCGAAAGGAAGAGATGTACGGCAAAGAAGTTTCTGAACAGACTGAGGAAGATGAAAAAATATCTGTTTTCAATCCTTCAACGCCCCAGGACTCTTATTACTATAAGTTTGATGGAGAGTACTGGAAAGATGAGTTGGGTTATTATTTTTATAGTATAGAGAATCAATGTAAATAAAATAAAAGAAACAAATGAATGGTAATTTATTAAGGGGATATGTGATGTACAGAAAAATCGGCAGCACTGTAATTCTGTTATTGTTTATGAATGTTATTGCTATGGATCTTCACGGTACAGGAAGACGCAGAAGAAGAGATGCGGATGAAGATAGCGGTTCTGCAGGTATGGTGGAAACCGATAAAAAAGAAGATAGAGCAACGGAAAAAGAGCTGGAGATAAAAAAGGAATCCATAAACACCAGGAATGATGCTATCAGACAGCTCAAGCAGCTCATAGGTGAATATCCGGAAGGTCCAAGAAAGGCGGAACTTTATCGAAGACTTGCAGAGTTGTACTGGGAACAGGCTCGTGCGATAAAAGATATAATAATGGACGATTATAATAAAGCCACAGACCGTTACTCTGAAATAGGTGATGACACAGCACCGGCTCCCGAACTCGATCTGGAGTCCGCCTGGAAGTGGAACAGAGATGCCATAAAGGTTTGTGAACATATACTTAAACAATATCCTGATTTTGACGGTATGGACGAGGTTTACTACTTCATGGCTTCCAACTTAATGGAAGTGGGACAGCCTCTGAGAGCAATAAGACAGTACAATCTCATCATAGAAAAATATCCCGATTCCAAATTTGCGGCGGATGCTTATTTCAAAATGGGAGAGTATTTTTTTAATAACAACAATGTTTTCAAGTCCATGCCTAATTACAAGGCTATTTTGGAAAAATATCCTGAAAATCAATTTTATCCTCTCGCTCTTTATAAATATGCATGGTGTCTTTATAATGTGGGAGAGTATCAGCAATCCATTGATTATTTCAAAAAAACAGTTGAGTTTTCAAAGAAAAATGAACGAGTAAGACTTGCGGAAAACGCACTTAAAGATATGGTGGCTCCTTATGCTGAAGCCGGAGATTACAGAGATGCTGAGCAATATTTTAAAAATGTTGTTCAAGACAAAAGATATTACATTATGGTTCTTATAAGGCTTGCTGCCATATATTTTGAACAGGACAGGACAGATGAAGCTATAAATATATATGGTATACTGCTGAAAGAAGCTCCCGAAAACCACAACGCTTACTTGTGGCAGACAAAAATAATCGAGGCTTACAAAAAAAAGAACGACAAAGACAATGTCAGAAAAGAGATTTTCACACTTGTGGCAAAATATGCAGATAAAAACAGCGAGTGGAGTAAAGCCAACAAAGAGGATACTGCCGCACTGGAAAGTGCAAAGCAATCAGCTGAAAATGCTTTGCGGAAGCTTACGGTTGAATATCATAATGAGGCGAGAAAAACGGACAACGAAGAGACATGGGAGATTCTTGGAGAGGTTTATCCGATCTATCTGAAATATTTCCCGGATTCGGAAGCTTCTTATGACATTCGTTTTAATTATGCCGAGTATCTTTATGATAATGCAGGCAGACACAGAAAGCGCGGAAATCAGAAAAAAGCAAGAGATCTTTTTGAAAAAGCGGGAGATCAGTATCAGATTGTAGCTGAAGAGGATCCAAAAGGTCATCATTTTGAAGATGCTTCTTTCGGTTCGGTTTCATGTTTCGGTGCCATTCTTCAGGCGGAACATGAAAAGGCCAAAGATCGTGCCAAACAGAGACTTGCTAAAAGAAGAAAAGAGGAAACGGAAATTGATTCGGAAAAAATTGTTGTAGCGGAAGAGGGAGAAAAAGATAGAGAAAAGAAAAAAGAGAAAAAAGAGATTCCCGATGAATTTAAAAAGAGAGAGATACCTGAAATTCATACAAAATATATTGCAGCTACAAAAACATATATAGAAAACATACCGAAATCTAAATATCTGCCAAATATTATTTATCAGCAGGCGATAACTTACTACTCTTTTAACCATTTTGGCAAAGCTGTTCCTATTTTTGAAAAACTGATTGAAAGATATCCCAGACATGAGCTTTCTCTTTTTGCTGCGGATTTGATAATGACCAGTCTGGACATATCGGGAGATTGGGAGGCCATAAGTAAAAAAGCGCGTGAATTTCTCAGAAACTCAGCTTTAATATCGGGTCGTAACAGGCTTCGTGATGATCTTGAAAAGTTTAAAGAAATGGGTACTTTTTATGCGGCTGAAATTCCCAAAGAGGAAGGCAAATACATTGAATCTGCTGAAAGGTATCTGGCATTTGTAACTGAATTTCCGAGATCGCAGTACAATGATGTCGCACTTTACAATGCCATAGTTTATTTCCAGGAAGGCGGAGACAGATATCAGGCCATAAGAATTCAGGAAAGATTTCTTAGAGAAACAGATAAAGTTTATAAAGAGTCTCAACACAGAGATAAGGTCATGTATGGTTTGGCGAGAAACTATGAAGCCATAGCTTATTATGGGAAAGCCGCTGACCTATATATGGATTTTATTGAAAAATCTCCTGACGGAGAACAGGCCGGGGACGCACTCTTCAATGCAGCTGTACTCTATGAATATACAGGTGACACTTCAAAATCCATAGATAATTACAAACTCTATATAGACAAATATGAAAAAGATGAAGATTCTCAGAGAAAAATAGCTCTCCAGTTCGGTTATATATGGAGAAGAAAAGGTAAGACTTATAACGACAGAGCAAAAAAAGGTTTTAGAGACTACCTTTCTACCTATACCGACATCATGGGTCTGAGAGATTATGTATATATCGGCGAAAACGGTCATCTTCAGGAAGAGGTGGTTGAGCAGGATGTGGAAGTTGAAAAAGGTGATCAGAATATGATAATTGCTGTTTACAATGAGCTTGCTGATATGTCTGACGAAGAAAATAAGAAAAAAGACTACTACAGATACCTTGATTATATTCTTCAGCTTTCACGCACCGGCAAATTTAAAGAAGAGAAGGAGATAGCTCAGCAGACCAGAGACATTATAGCCAAAGCCATGATTGTTGAATTAGACGATGTCTATACCGAGTTCATGGACATAGACCTTGACATAGATTTCAAAGAAAAAATGAAGGGATACAAATTTATAGAGATGGGTTATGGAATGGACGATGAATCTGTGGTTGATGTAAACGGAAACAATGTCGATGATCAGGTTATGCCGTCAGAAAAAAGACAACTTAAAGCTGCTTGGAAAGAGAAGGAAAAATTTGATGAAGAGATACAGGAAAGGCTTACCAAAAAAGTCGAGATAATGGTTGACAATGAAGAAAAATATATGAAAATCATTGAAACAACTCAATCTCCTCGCTATACTCCTGCGGTTCTCTATTACATTGGAAAGATGTACAGAGACATAACTGAAAAAATGTTTGATGCTCCTGTTCCACCTTGGTTGAATGATGCTCAGATAGCTGCATATAAGCAGATGCTTGATGAAAGAGCACTCAATGCTCGGGAA
>JAWOGE010000121.1:0-12310 GCA_046497165.1 bacterium
TTGAAGAATCAACTTTGAATGCTATAATATCTTCGTAATCTCTTTCCGTACTTCCCGAGTCATATTTTGAAACAACACGCATGGTTATTGTGTGCTGAACAGGTATTTCAACATCACCGAAAGAGACATCTCCTTCAGCGTCCACAGCTGCCGTTCCCACAGCTTCAGAATCGAAACTGTCAATATAGAGAAAAACCTCTTCTCCGGTTGCAATCCCTTCAGTTTCGGCTTCCAGAGTTATGTTCAGACCGGTTTCAGAAGGTTTCCCATCATCTTCGTCAGTTACTGTTGCTCCTTTCAGAGGAGTCTTACCGGAAGCTTTCGCACCCTTGTGATAATAGACATCTACTGAAACGGGAAGAACCTCCACGGTCATTTCTGCACTTACAGAAGGTTTTTTTACAAGTTCCGCACTTATTGTATTTTCCGTGTCAGAAGAGAGTGTTATTTTTCTAAACCAGACAGTGTCCTCCACTATGCTTCCTTCGTATGAGGCAATGTCATCACCGGCGGAAACTTTAAGAACAACTGCAAGACCGTCTGACGGAAGCTCATTTTCAGCTTCAAGTCTAACGGGGATGTTCACCTGAACACCGGTCTTTTCATCATCTGCATCATCAGCTGCGGTAATATAATTTTCGGACTCATATCCGGGAAAAGAGATCTTATATTTTTCCCCGGGAATCTCTTCGCAGGAACCTTCGCTGCAGTAGTGCCCCTCTTTACAGTCATCATGTACAGAACATTCATCTTTTGTCTTACAGGAATGAATCGAAAAGAAAAGAAATATCACAAAAATCACCTTCAAAGCGTATCTGAAATTCTTTGAGAACATTTTTCCCCCTTGTACTTCCAAAAAATCGTGTGTCCTATTTTATACTTTTCACTCTTCTATGTCAATTTTTTCTTCAATGAGTTCACGGGAAAGGAAGTCTTCTATTATCTCCACAGTATCCGCCAGCACATCCTCGTAACTCAGGTCATTTTCAGAAAAAACACCTTGGATATATTTAGCCACTTCTGAAACGGTATTGGTTCCGTCCAGCTTTTCCCATATCATTCCGGCAACGGGATTCACTGTTATGATTTTATCGGTCAGCGGCGAAACTATGGTAACAGTTTCATCCTTCATCTTTCTGAATGCAATCTCTTTTTTTATGCTGTATTTTTTGTTGTCAATCATGTCAGTTCCTCTATATTTTCAAAAACATTTTTTAATTTTGCGTCAAGAAGCTCTATCTTTTCCACATCAAACCCCAGGAAATAAAGAGAGGGCTCATTTTCCAGAGAGGAAACATTTTCCTCATCTCCAAAACCATAGTAGTTGGCAAGTTTTTCCGACACATAGACAATAAGCGGTATCTGCTCCTTTTTTGCACGGGCTATGTTGTGATGATATTTTATGGATGTCTCTATGCTCCCGGGAAGACGCCATTTTTGAGATATTATATTCCCGGCATCCACATGAATATCTTTTGTAAGTTTAAGCAGTATCGCTTCATGAAAAAAAGAGCTGTCGCCTGTTTTTTTTGACATCTCTTCAAGGGCCATGAGAACAAAAGTTCGTCCTATGTCATGAAGAAGCCCCGCAATATAAGCGTAGGACGGATCCACTTTCAAAATCCTTGATATCTGTTTTGCAGATTCTGCCGCAACTATCGAGTGTTTCCAGAAATCCTGGAACATATTCGCAAAGGTTCCTTTTTTTACAACAAAGTGACTCATGGATATCATAAAAAGCAGTCTTTTGACCTCCTCAAGTCCGAGCCGTCTGACGGCATCCTCAATTTTACCTGCGGGGTATCTGCTTTTATATACAGGACTGTTTGCTATCTTGAGAAGTTTTGCTCCGAGAAATTGATCTTTTTTTATTATGGTCGCGACCTTGTCAAAATCAACCTCCTTTGAATCTATGACCTGCATGAGCTCCTGAGCAACCGAAGGCAGCATGGGGATTTTGAATTTGTCACTGTTAAGAAGTGCCAATATCTCTATTTTCAGATCTTCAATGAGCTCCTCTTCGTCAACAGCCGCAATGCTGCCCTTTTTCTTTTTCATCATGGAAACAGCTTTACTTTTTTTCAGATAATCATCTTTTATCAGAGACATAAACACTTCCCTTCTCTTTTTCTTCAAATTAATTCCAGTCGCAATAATAACCTATTTTTACGATCTTTCAAATTTTAAGCTTCATTATTTTGACTATTTCGAAATATTTACTTATGATGTTCCCGTTGCAAGAATTTTCTCGCACTGCATAAAGGGGGAAAACAATGAACATACTTCTCATAACACCCCATAAGGGAGAGGTCTTACCTTATTACCTGAAACAGAAAACAGCTATGATCGACAGCCTCAGAGATGAAATCCCGGCAAGAAACGAAAAGGTACAGACAACTGTGATGCCCCTTGATAAATACGATGCAGACAACATGACGGTGCGAGAGATGAAGGTACTTTTCAGTAAGTTTGCAACGGAAATTGAAAATGCGGATATTATTCATTCTTTTTCGGAACTTCCTTTGTTCTTTTCTGAAGTGTTTGATAAAACAACTGTTTTTACTCTCAATCTGGAAAAAAAATACGATGAATTAAAAAAATTCCTGCCCGAAGACGGAATTCCGGGAACAGTTGTGACATCCTCATTTGTCAACAATCACTCCCTTCCCTATCAGGAACTTCTACCCGGCTTTTCAATAAAAAAACCTTCTTCTGAATATGACCCGGAAAGCAAAAACATTATAATATTCGCCAATGACAAGGAATTTGCGGAAGATACAGCCACCGCTGTCAGTCATTTAATTCCGGATGCTTCCTTTTTTGTCAAATTCAGAAAAGATATTCCCGACGCAGACAAGTTGAATATGGAACCATTTTTACCCTCAATGCTTAAAAAAAGATCTTTTCTGTCCGCCATAGCACAGACCGGAACAGAAAAAGATATAGACTTAATACCCCTCACAGTTCTTTCAAGAGGAGTTCCTGTCTTTACTGTGAACAATCCCGTGGAAAAAAGATTTTACCCCGACATGCTCCATGTGAACTCTCTCAGAGAACTTCCGGAAGCGATGGAAAATCTGAAAAAGAGATTCCCTGACAAAAACTCTCTCGTAGACGAACTGCACAGCTTTGCCTGCAGATTTTTCTTTTTTTCCAAAATGACCGATGACATGATCCGTCTTTACAACACAACCATAAACAACTACATGAAAAAAGCCGACAGGCCCTGGGGACAATGGGAAGCTCTCAAACTTGCCGGCAATTATAAAATAAAATCTTTTTTTGTAAAACCCGGAGAACAAATCAGTCTGCAGAAACATAAACATCGTGCAGAGATATGGATTGTTGCCGAAGGAGAAGGAACAATTCTTATCGACGGAGAATCCTTTGAAGCAGGACGCGGGGATGTTTACATGGTAAAAAAAGAACAAGTTCACAGAGTCTCCGGAAAAAATTCGGGAATACAAATTGTTGAAGTTCAGCTTGGTGATTATCTCGGGGAAGATGATATAGTCAGGCTTCAGGATTCATATGGCAGGTCTTGAAAAATGTTGCTTTTAAAAATATCTAAAAACACTTTTCACAACAATAAAGGAGAATGAAATGGAAACACTTGATTTTATTATCTATGCTGGAATTGTTATTCTGGGCATAGCGTTTATTTACATCATCTGGAGCTACGCAAAAGGTCTCAAAGACTCTCCGTATGAAATATATCTGCTTTTTTTCACAAAAGTCACAGAATATTCAGCATATGGAGCCATAAACATCTCCTTTGTTTTGTTTCTTTCCAAGGACATGGGACTTTCCGATGTGCAGGCCGGAACATTCATGGGGATATACTCCACATTCATGACACTGCTTGTGATGGTTGTGGGGCCTTTTTGTGATGCAATAGGGATTAAAAAAACACTGCTTTTCGGTGCCGTAATGCTCCTGTTCTCAAGACTTATGCTTCCATTCATGCCCAATCTTCCCCTTGCCGTAATATTCGGATTTTTTCCCATGGCTTTTGGAATAGCTATTACAGGACCGGTTATATCCGTGGGTATCAAACGATTTACAACAGAGGAAACAGCCGCCCTCGGTTTCGGACTTTTTTACACACTCATGAATGTGGGCTGGGCCATAGGAGCTCAGATATTCGACTCCATGAGAGGCTGGCTGGGAGAGCATGAACTTTACAATTTTTTCTCCCTCTTCGGTATTGAAAACCCTCCGCTTCAGATAGAGCTTTCAACTTATCAGTGGATATTTCTTCTCGGATTCGCCATTAATATCCCTGATTTCATAGCCATTGTTTCCATGAGAGACGGTGTCGCTCTTAACGAAGACAGAGAGATCACCATAAAACCATTCAGCATAATGAGCAAGGGAAAATCTTTTTTCGGTATGCTCCTTCACACCATTGCTGACACTTCTGTAAAAACATGGAAAAAGCTTGTAAGTGTGTTTTACGAAAAAACATTCTGGGTTTTTATGCTCATGCTTTTCCTCACTGTTTTTGTAAGAATAGTTTTTGAACATTTTCATTATACTTTTCCGAAATACGGTATTCGACTGCTTGGAGACGGAGCGAAAATAGGCAGTGTTTACGGTGTTCTCAACCCCACTCTTATTGTATTTCTTGTTCCCCTTGTGGCCGCAATCACAAGAAAAATAAAATCTTTCCCCATGCTTTTTTCAGGAATTTTAATATCTTCGGCTTCTGTTTTCATAGCTGCTATACCACTGGATTTTTTCAGCTTTTTAAACGATACATGGTTTTCAACCCTTGTTTATGACCGCTGGCTCGGAGTTCCTGCAGACAGACAGACAGAACTGTACTTCGCACTTATCTCTTTCGTTGTAATCTTTACCATAGGCGAAGCACTCTGGTCCCCCCGACTCATGCAGTTTGCCGCACAGGTCGCTCCCAAAGGTAAAGAAGGTTCCTATATCTCTCTCGCGGTTCTGCCATATTTCTTTGCAAAACTCGCTGCAGGGCCTTTTTCAGGATGGCTTGTATCAACATACACACCTCTGCTCGAAGAACTTGAAGGTGATCCCGGCATAATCGCCGCACCGGAAAGATATGCCAATCACTATTTTGTATGGCTGTGGGTCGGCGGAATAGCCATGCTTTCTCCCATAGGTCTTCTTATTTTCAAAAAACTGTTCAAAGCCGCTGAAAATCATGACATAGAAAAAAACTCTCCAAAAGAAACTGCTGAAGAAACCGAATAAAACCTCTCCCTGATTTCACAGAACAATTCATCGATCTTAATATGAAATTAAGATGAATTATGTCTACTGCTAAAAAATTCTCTTGTGTGTCAAATTAATGTTGCTATAATTCCTACTTGTTATTTTGTAACTTTGGAGAACTTATGTCTGAAAAAAAGAAAAACTATGTTATACTTATAGGTGGAAGCGAGGATCGCAAAAGGGATAAGGTTATACTGAATCGTATGTTGAAAAAAACACGGGCAAAACATATAGCCATAATTCCAAGTGCCTCTTTCTACCCCATTGAAGCAAGCCGGGAATACAAAAATGCTTTCAATGACCTCGGAGTCAAAAATGTTGATACTCTGGATATAAGATACAGAGATGAAGCGGACCGGCAGGAACATCTTGAAATTGTAGAATCAGCAGATCTTGTTTTTTTTAGCGGAGGTGACCAGGTCAAGCTTGTAAGAACACTTGACAACTCTGATTTGATGCGTGTTGTAAAAAGAAGATTTGAAGAAGAAAATCTGAGTATTGCAGGAAGCAGTGCAGGAGCCGCGGCCGCAAGCCGGGTTATGTACTATGACGGGGATTATCACGGTTTTGAAAAAAACAGCATTAATGCCTCCGAAGGATTCGGGTTTCTCGAAGATATTACCATCGATACTCATTTCAGGGAACGCCAGCGTTATATGAGAATGGTTCAGATTCTGGCATCCGGAAAAACAGAAAAAGGTATAGGTCTGGACGAAGACACCGCAATAATAATAAGACCGGGTCAGAGATTCGAGGTTGTGGGGTCCGGAATAGTAACCGTCATGGACGGTCGTCGTATAAAATACAGTAATTACGAGATGATTTCCGAGCATGATCTCATAGGCGTTGATGACATAAAAATGAGCTTTCTGACATCAGGTATGACCTTCAGTATGAAACGCTGGAAATCGAACATTCCCATGCGTCATAAAAATATTATAAAACAGTATCTCGAAAATAAAAAACAGACCGATACAAATTAATCCGCTTATATCAAAAGGGGGATCGTCATGGCAGTAAAAAAGGATTTTTCGGTACACAAATTCTACACTTATACCGGACCAAACTATTACATGGATCGACAGGCCATAGTTTTTAATCTGACTATAAACCCTTCAGGACCCTCTGCCGATTTCTATCAAGAAGAAATACTTAAAAAATTTCCGGAACTTGAAAAAAACTACCCTGATAAAGTTGCAGATCTCTTTGCAGCGGTTCTTGCAAGGATATTCAAAATGGACATGGACCTTTTTGTACGGCGGGTGAATGTTTTTACAGACAAAACTGATTATGTCATTGCTCTGGAACATCTCGATGATTACCTTGCCCGTGAAGCGATATATTTTGCAAGTGACTGGTTTCGCTCCATGAACGAAGAGATATCGGACTTTGATTTTCATAAAGAGTTTGATGAGTTGAAAGAGATTTTTGATGGTACTATTTTTGGAGGTCCGACAATTTATGCACTCATAGAAGGAGCCATAAAAAGACGGATAAATGTTCACTATCTTTACGAAGAAAATCAATTCCAGTGGGGATATGGAAAAAAACAGATTCGCGGACGCAGCACGATTCTCCACATTGACGGAATCAAGGATACGGAGTTCACATCTTACAAAGATATGGTCGGAGAGTGGCTTGAAATGTGTGGTTTCCCCACACCTTCAGGTGAAAACTGCTTCTATCTCGATGACGCTGTAGCTGTAGCTGAAAAAATAGGTTACCCTGTGGTTGTAAAACCGGTGGCAGGGCATAAAGGGATAGGTGTAACAACCGGCATAGAGGACGCAGATGGTGTAAGAAAAGCCTTTTCAAGCATTCTTTTTTCAGCTGAGGAATCGGGAGAAAAGTTTGAAGGTGCTCTTGTACAGCGTCAGATATACGGTAACGATCATCGTATTTTGACTGTGGGAGAAAAATTTGCGGCCTGCCTTAAGCGTGTCCCGGCATTTGTTAAGGGGGACGGGAAAAGCACCATAGAAGAATTAATTGAAGAAGAAAATAGAAAAGAGATCAGAAAAGACAATGCCCGCTCTCCCTTGGGAAAAATAAAAATAGACGATGATCTCACTGACTATCTTGCTCTGCAGAATCTTGACATTTCGAGCATCCCCGCTGAAAACGAAAAAATAGAATTGAGACGGGTTGCAAACATCTCTGCAGGAGGAGTAAGTTACAATGTCACGGAAAAAGTTCATCCCGCGAATATAGAGCTTGTTGAAAACATCGCCGATTTTTTAAAAGTCACCATACTGGGGATAGATGTTCTGGCCGCAGACATAAGCAAACCGTGGACAGACGGAGATTTCGGAATAATAGAGATAAATGCAGGTCCGGGAATTTTTATGCATCTTGCACCGGCTTACGGTGGTCCTGTTGATGTGCCGGATATTATCTGGAATCATCTTTTCGGCAAAACGGAAGGTTTCGACCGCATCCCCATAATTGTGGGAAATCGTATGAATTCTGAATTCATATCAAACATATGTAAAAATCTCAGAGAGCACAAAAAAAATGTTCTCGCCGGAAGTGTAAGAGATGAAGGAGTTTTTTTCAACGACCGTTTTTTCACAAACAATCCCCGGCATGATATCAACTGCTCTGTTCTGCTTCGTCATCGCTCTCTGGATTTTGCTATAATAAAACATACCTTTGAAAAAATACACGATTACGGCATATGGCATCAGGGTCACGATGTGGCCATCCTTGAAGATGCCAATTATGCGGAAGATTTGGTTTTGAAAAGAGATCTTCTTGAAGACGGACTTCTCATAGAAATAAAAACCCTCCCTGAACAAGAGGAAAGTTGCGAAATCACAATGACAAGAAAAGGTGATAAACTACAAAAGCGTACTGTTCCCAAAAAAGAACGGGATCTTCATGTTTTTAAACTTCTCTCTCCCGAACTTTATGAACTGCTTTTCAAATATGACTATTACCTCAAAATTGAAAAAAGCCCCGAAATTCTTGAAACAGACGCCCTTTTTGTAAAACAGATCAAAGACAACTGAGGGAGAACATCAATGCTGAAACTTCTGAAAAATCTGAACATATACAATCCCGAGCCGGTCGGAATAGCCGATATTTTAACAGCCGGTGAAAAAATAGTCGCCATATCCAAAAACATTAAACCTCCCCGGGACATTGATTGCGATGTTTTTGACTGTACGGGAAAAATTGCCATTCCGGGCATCATAGATGCCCATGTACACATTGCCGGAGCCGGCGGAGAAGGTGGCCCCGCAACACGAACACCGGAAATTCAACTTTCCTCACTCACAGAAGCAGGGGTTACCTCAGTTGTGGGAAGTCTGGGAACAGACGGGTTCACCCGCAATGTTGAATCTGTTCTGATGAAAGCCCGGGCACTGAAATCGGAAGGCCTGTCAGCCTGGATATGTACAGGATCTTATCAGATACCCACCACAACAATAACAGGCGACATAGGCCGGGACATAGCTCTGATAGATGAAGTTGTCGGTGTTGGCGAAATAGCAATTTCCGATCACAGAAGTTCAGTTCCGAACAGACACGAACTCATAAGAACAGCCGAACACGCACGGGTGGGAGGAATGCTTGTCGGAAAAGCCGGTATTGTCAATATTCACATGGGAGATGCAAAAAATCCTTTTGCGCCCCTTTACGATGCCGTTAAAAACAGCATGCTTCCCCTTAAACAGTTTCTTCCTACACACTGTAACAGAAACAGACACATATTCACCGATGCCCAGATCTACGGGAAAAAAGGATTTGTTGATATAACCTCCAGCAGTTATGAATATTTTCCCGACATTGAGATAAAACCTTCTGAAGCTGTTAAAACACTTCTGGAAAAAGGAGTTCCCATCTCAAACATTACAATGACAAGTGACAGCAACGGCTCTCTGCCGGATTATGATGAAGATGGAAATCTTCGCAGACTGGAAATGGGAAAACCCGCCAGCTTACTGAAAGAGATCAAAGATATGATTCTTTCCGGCATTCCCCCTGAACAAGCATTTTCAACTGTTACAAAAAATCCGGCGGACATTTTCAAACTTTCAGGAAAAGGATATTTAAAAAAAGGGTTTGACGCCGACATAAATATTTTTTCAAAAGACTGGGATTTGACAGATGTGTTTGCACGGGGATGCAGAATGATGAAGGAAGGGGTTCTTTTAAAAAAAGGAACCTACGAAAAACAGCTTATATCCTGAAATAATCTCGCTTCAATCTTTGGATTCTGCGTTAAAAAACATGGACTATGAGTTTGACTCAAAAATTACTCCTCTTCACAGACAAAAGCAATAACTGAAACCGAATCTTCATACACATCTATCTCTATCTCTTTGCCTTCTCCCGCAGGATAAGGAACACAGGAAACACCCCCGGGAGCTTTAACATCTACATTGGCTTTTCCCGTCGCAGTGTTGGGAAAACTTACAAAGCTTCCACCGCCTTCTTTAAGCTTATTTCCATTTTCAGGCATTCCGGAAGATGTAAGAATAAAAGGCTCGGAGTGCCCGCTGTCCACCTCCACTTCAGCTCCGTAAACAGGCCTCATGTTTTTATAATCCACGCCCACAACAACAAAACCCTTTTCAGAATCAAGGGTCTGGGAAAGCATACCGAGAACCTGTTGAGTAATCGATCTTGAACTTACATAGGTAAAAAAGTTAAAGTCCGATGTTCCCGAAACACCTATGAAATGATAGTTCTGAAAACCGTCTTTTTCACCTTTTATATCAAAATATTTTTCAGCATCAATTTCAACGGAGGCACTTCCCTGTTCGGAAGATTCAACTTCCTGATCTCCATGAGTTATCAAGATATTTTCTATGCCACTGTTTGAAGAGGGATCCATCAATTGAAAGCTGACTGTCACCTTTTCTGTTTCCCCGTTTTCTAAATCTTCACCTGAATCTGAATCAGTATCTTCATTATCGGAATCGTGCTCCTCGTCGGGTGTTTCCGTACCGTCATCATAATCATCATGATCCGATGATGAATTATCTTCACCACAAGCTGTTAAAAAAACTGATAAAAGAATCATAATAAAAACTTTTTTCATAAGAAACTCCATTTTAATCTGTATTCCACAAGAGATCAATCATACATGACAAAAAACAAACACACCTCATTCTACCCCCAAGTAGATATTTGTCAAGAATGTTCTATCCTTCAAACTCAAAAAACCGCCGGATTCTTGATTAAAAAGTTTTCTCTGATATTATCAAGAAGTTTTTGTACTGTTCTCATTGTTTTGGAGCTTTTATAATGATAAGTCAACAAATATCGATTCTTGCATCTTACGGAGCACAGATAATACTTGTGGTGCTGATGTTTTTAAGTGTCCTTGTTCTTGGATTTTTTATAGAACGCATGATTTTTTTCAGAAGAAATTTCATAAAAAAGCGGAATGAATTCATCGACCGAATAAGAAAAACATCTGAAAAATCTGAAATATCTGATCTTCTACACTCTTTTGACACCTCTGAAACAAAAATCATATTGACCGCTCTCAACGATAATTCAGCCGATTCTCCTGAAAATTTCAGAAACATAACCGCCGGAATCTACGAAATGGAAAAACAGAACTGGGAAACCTTTCTAATGTTTTTTGCATCCACCGGTGCAAACGCTCCTTTTGCCGGACTTCTCGGAACAGTCCTCGGTCTTATGCAGGCGTTTTCAGATCTTGCACTTGCCGCAAACCCTGATGCAACAGCAGCAATGAATGGAATTTCAAACGCACTGATAACAACAGTGGCCGGCATAACTATCGCCATACCCTGTGTAATAATTCACAACCACTTCAGAATAAAAATAAAACGCACGGCATCTCTACTACAGTCAGCCTCGGATATCATAGCCTCAAAGAAATTTTTCAGATAAAACTTATTCTCCGGAACCATAGACAGTTTACGGCAGATACAGAATTCTCGGAGACAGTACCTTATTTTAAATTTTCAGGATTCAGAGGTTTGAGTTCCTCTTTGACGAAAAGCCCGTCTTTTCTTATCAAAACATCGTCAAAATAGATTTCGCCGCCGCCGTAATCCGGAGTCTGCATAAGTACGAGATCCCAATGTATGGCACTTCTGTTACCGTTGTCACATTCATCTTCGTAAGCTGCTCCCGGTGTGAAATGTATGCTTCCGGAAATCTTTTCATCAAAAAGTATGTCCACCATGGGTTTTCTGACAAAAGGATTTACACCGATGGCAAACTCACCCACATAACGGGCTCCTTCGTCGGTATTGAATATCTCTTCAAGGGCTTCTTTTTTGTCGCCTTCGATCTCCACAATTTTTCCATTTTTAAAGGTCAATTTTACTTTTTCAAAACGAGTTCCCTGATATGCAGAAGGAGTATTGTACTCTATGACACCGTTTACACTGTCACGAACAGGTGCTGTGAAAACCTCTCCGTCGGGGATATTGAACTCACCTGCACACGGAACAGCCGGAAGATCTTTTATTGAAAATGAAAGATCCGTGACACCGGGACCTTTTATTCTGACTCTGTCTGTATCTTCCATAAGTTTTTTCAGAGGCTTCATGGCTTCGCTCATTTTTGAATAGTCAAGTGTGGAAACATCAAAGAAAAAATCCTCAAACTGCTCTGTACTCATCTCGGAAGATTGAGCATAGGAAGGTGTAGGATAAGCTATGAGAGACCATTTTGTATTTCTGACCCGCTCTTCAAGATGAACCGGCTTACCGTATTTTTCCATGTATCTGCCCTTCTGAACGGCCGGAACATCGGTGAGCTCAAAACCGTTATGTTTCGGGCGTATGGCTATATAGGCATCCATCTGCTTCATTCTGAGAAGATCCACCTCTTTCTGAATTTCAAGCCACTGCTCATCTGCATTTATCATGAGTTTCCTGTCTATCTGCTCATCGTGAAGAATAACAAAAGGTGTAGCTCCCTTACTGACAATCTCATCGATGAGTGCATTAATAAGAGGTTTAGCCACTGTATCTTTGGTTTCGATAAGTACCTTTTCCCCTTTTTTCACTTTGCATGAATAGGAAACAAGGTTTTCGGCAACTTTTTTCAAACGTGAATCTTTCATATA
>JAWOGE010000200.1:0-18171 GCA_046497165.1 bacterium
CTCCGGACAAAATGAATCACCATGAGGCAACAGCGTACTGTGAAGACAACGGCTGGCGGTTGCCTACCATCAGTGAGCTTCGAACACTGATACAGAACTGTCCCGATACAAAAGCCGGCGGTGTCTGCGGTGTGTTCGCTGAGACCAAAAAAGTGATTTTATTATTTATCGCGTCGCCTTCCACAGAGGAAACTTTCCACTGGAAACTTTCCTTTTTCTGTTCCAGTGGAGTGCGGCGCATCTTTTCCCGCCTGAGCGTGAGCGAAGGCGGATGAGATTTTTCACTGAAATTCCATAAATCCACAATTCATTACATTCTTTTGCTGGCCATCCGGGCGGCGAATTACGGCTTCGCAAGTAATGGGCATACATATGGGTATGTTCCTGCCCCGGATTCAAATGCAGGAATGAATCCGTGTGGTTGCCCGCATAAGGGTATATTTTTTTCAAAAGTTTGATATTTCAGATTTTTTCAGGCAAAATAGTTTTATAATTGGCTCAAACTAAGATGGAGCATAAAATTTGAAAAATTTTTTGATCAGTATGATTTTTGTCTGTTTTTCAATGTCCTACCTTCCTGCCTCTTCAACTTCTTCTGACTACAGTTATGAGTTTTTTGCTGAAAGCCTTGTTTTTGATGATTTTTTTATTGAAATACAGGAAGAGGAAAGCTTCAACCCGGCCATGGCTGACAGTTTGTACGACAGGCCTCTTATTTTGAAAAAATATCTTTCTGAAAAAGAAGATAATTATAACTCTCTTCAATACCGTTACACTTATTTTCTTGAAAAAAACCAACGCCTTGCGGCAATGATGACGCTTTTCGAAATTGTCAACAGGGCAAAAAGCACTTCCGTTGTGGATTTTTATCGTAAAAATGTAACCTCCATTATTTTTTCAGGCGTAAGAGATGCCCGTGAGTCTATTATGGATAATAAAAACGGAGATGGCTCAATTTTTCTTGATGAAGATGTGATGTTTTTTACGCTGTTTTCTCAATTTGTAAGCAGAGAGGAACATAAAACTGCTGATTTCAGTGATGCGGAGATTTTTTTCACCATAAGCGAACTGCTTTTCAAAAAAATGCATCTGTTTGAGGGTTGGAAAAACGATCCGTTGTTGCACAGTACGCTGAGTTACATGCTTGGTCTCTATAAAGAGGGGCTTCTTGAAGGTTATCTCGGGATGTTTTTTTATTTCATTACAAACGACAGTTCATCGGTGCCTGCATGGGATGATTTTTTTGAATCCTATTACGAAAAACATGTTATGATAAAAAAAGATGTTATAACTGAAGGTGAGTTAAACTATATGGGCACTGTATCTCAGCTTTTTATTGCTGAAATGTTTTTGGAGAAGATCAGTTTCATGCCCGAAGTTGTGTTTGTTGACGAAAAAAAAATGGAAAAAATAAAAACTTCAGAGGGTGAAAAAAAAGATTCGGAAGATGATACTCTGTGTGCTCATATAAAAGAAAGGCACAGCATGATGTCAGAGTTCAGTTTTCTTGAAAACAGTGCATTGAAACATAACAGAAATCTTTCTATTATGAAAGGTTGCGATCCGGACTATAACTTTCCCTTCAGATACGATAAAACATCCGTTTATATTCCTGAGAAGAGAAGTTATATGGTTGATTTTGCAGTTGTATCCCATCTTGCGGGAAAATTTGAACTCAGCAGAAAAGAAGCCGAACGGCTTTTTCTCGCGGCATCACTTTCAACACTTCAAAAATATGCTCTTGAAAATTATCGCGATGATTTTGGTAACAAACTCTTTTATGCATACATCACAGGAAGAATGAGGAAGTTTGTCAGAGCACTGGTGCTTCAAAGGTTTTATGACTTTGAAGAAAATAGCGAAATAGAAGATGCATCAGCTTTTGTTTCCCACTTTTTATTTGGTGAAAGATTTTTTCCCGAAATGTAACCTGATCGCTATGCTGATTTCCATGACGAAGCTCTTTGGGGAACATGATCAATAAAAAAAAGATTTTTGTTCTAAAAATTTGCATTTCGAATTTTATTCTACTATAATTACCTGTCTATAATTTTTTGTTATGAGGCTGGAAATGGCAGATAAAAAAGAATTGAGCAGTATGATAGGAAGTAACATCCCCAAATACAGTGCGGACAATATAAAAGTGCTGAAAGGTCTTGAAGCTGTAAGAAAAAGACCCGGCATGTATATTGGTGACACGGATAACGGTTCCGGTCTTCATCGTATGATTTATGAAGTTGTTGACAACAGTATAGATGAATCTCTTGCCGGTTATTGTGATAAAGTATCGGTGTATGTTCACATCGATAATAGTATAACTGTCAAAGACAATGGTCGGGGAATTCCCATAGATATGCACAAAAATGAGGGCAAAAGTGCTGCTGAAGTCATAATGACGGAACTTCATGCCGGAGGAAAGTTTGATGAGAACTCATACAAAGTTTCCGGAGGACTTCACGGTGTTGGTGTTTCAGTGGTTAATGCACTTTCAGAGTGGCTTAAACTTCAGGTTAAACGGGACGGAGGGGTTTATTTTCAGGAATATGCGAACGGAATACCGGAATACCCTCTCAAAAAAATAGGAAACACCGAAGAGACAGGTACAAAAATAACTTTCAAACCCGATGAAAAGATTTTCGGTGATATTGAGTTTTCTCTTTCGGTGATAGTGAAAAAACTGAGAGAACTGGCTTTTCTTAACAGAGGTGTGAAAATAAAACTTCTTGATGAGCGGGTGGGTGAAGAAAAACTTTTTCATTACGAAGGAGGTATTGTCGAGTTTGTTAACTATCTCAACCAGAACAAGTCGGCACTGCATTCCGATGTTGTTTTTCTGTCGCGTGAGGAGGAAAAACTTGGTCTGGACATAGCTCTTCAGTGGACTGATTCATACCAGGAAAATATACTCTGTTACACAAACAACATAGGAAATGCTGACGGAGGAACTCATCTTTCAGGTTTTAAAACAGGTCTGACAAGGACAGTTCAAAAATTTATAAAGGCCACTCAGAAAAACATAAAAGTCAGCATTACCGGTGACGACATAAGAGAAGGTTTAACCGCTGTTGTTTCACTTAAAATGGCAGACCCTAAATTCAGTTCTCAGACAAAGGACAAGCTTGTAAGCTCTGAAGTTATGCAGTTTGTGTCCAATTCTGTGTCAGATGCTCTTCAGGAGTTTCTGGATGAAAACCCGGCAACAGGCAAGTCTGTGACAAATAAAATAATAGATGCGGCTTCAGCTCGTGAAGCTGCAAAAAAAGCCCGTGAAATGACTCGCAGAAAAGGGGCTCTCGAAGGCATGAATCTTCCCGGCAAACTCGCAGACTGTCAGGTGAAAGATCCGAATGAGGCGGAAATATTCATTGTTGAGGGTGATTCAGCGGGAGGTTCAGCAAAGCAGGGAAGGGAAAGAAAAAACCAGGCTATTCTTCCTCTGCGTGGAAAAATACTGAATGTTGAAAAATCAAGGCTGGATAAACTTTTTAAAAATGAGCAAATTGTTTCGCTTGTTTCAGCTTTGGGAACCGGTATAGGAACGGATGAGTTTGATCTGTCTAAAATAAGATACAAAAAGATAATAATAATGACAGATGCTGATGTTGACGGAGCTCATATCTCCACACTTCTTCTTACTTTCTTTTTCAGATATATGCCGGAAATAGTGGAGCATGGATATCTTTACCTTGCTCAGCCTCCTTTGTATGGAGTGAAAAAAAGGAGCAAACTCACTTATATACGAAACGAAAAGCAGTTTCAGGAGTTTCTTGTAAATGAGGGTGCCGATGATATCTATATAAAAACAGGTGATACAGGTAATGAAATAAAAGATAAAGATTTTAAGGTTTTTCTTAACAACCTTGTAAAGCTCAGAGATTCTTTAAACAGGACAGACTATGTTTATGACAGTGTTGTTGTTGAAGCAATTGCTAAAATAGGCGGAATAAACGACGAAGATCTCAGAGAACTTTCTATTGCCGAAGAAAAATACAGGCTAATAAAAGAATATATAGAAAAAGAGCACCCGGAAAGGCTTCCTGTAAATGTAGATATCAAAGAAGATCCTGAGCATTCTGAATATGAGTTGATGATAAAAACCCACATAAGGGGTGTTGAAAAACTTACTCCCATAAATTTTCGTTACACAAGTGCTTCTGAAATAAAGATGATAAATCGTCTTTTTGGAATTCTTAAAGAAGCAGGAGAAGGACCTTATGAAATAATGACAAAGGAGGATGACTCTTCTTCAGAGACTGTCAATTCATGGAAGATTCTTCTCAACAGGGTTCTTGCAAAAGCCCGGTCAGCTTATAAAATACAACGCTATAAAGGTCTTGGTGAAATGAATCCGGAACAACTTTGGGAAACCACTCTCAACCCTGAAACTCGGATGCTTCTGAGGATAAGATCCGAGGATGTTGCTGAGGCCGATAGAATTTTTGACATTCTCATGGGAGAAAATGTTGAGCCGAGGAGGCAGTTTATTCAGAAGAATGCTCTGAAAGCCAATCTTGATATTTAATTTCTGTTGGAGTATGAAATGACTGATATTTCAGGTAAAAATAAAAACATATCGAATATCGCCATTGAAGAGTCAATGAAGAGTTCGTATATTGATTACGCCATGAGTGTAATTGTAGGGCGTTCTTTGCCCGATGTAAGAGACGGGCTCAAACCTGTTCATAGAAGGGTTCTTTATGCCATGAAACAAATAAAGAACACCTGGAATCAGCCCCATAAAAAATGTGCACGAATTGTCGGTGAAACCATAGGTAAATATCATCCGCACGGGGATCAGGCTGCCTATGACACTCTGGTGAGAATGGCTCAGGATTTTTCCATGAGATACTGTCTGGTGGACGGTCAGGGAAATTTCGGTTCAATTGACGGTGATTCGGCCGCAGCGATGCGTTACACTGAAGCACGAATGAAAAAAATATCGGAAGAGATGCTGGCTGATATAGACAAAGATACCGTCAATATGATCGATAACTATGACGGCAGTTTGAAAGAGCCGGTTGTTTTCCCGAGTAAAATTCCGCAGTTGCTCATAAACGGAACCAGCGGAATAGCTGTGGGAATGGCGAGCAATATACCTTCCCATAATCTCAGAGAGGTGATAGATGCGGCTGTCCATCTGATTGATAATCCCGAAGCAGATGTTCTTGAACTTATGGAGCATATTCCCGGGCCGGATTTTCCCACCGCAGGTATAATTCTCGGCAGATCCGGAATTCGAAAAGCGTATGAAACAGGAAAAGGCTCCATAAAAATACGCTCTAAAACGGAAATAGAAACGCTTAAAAACAACTCTGAACAAATTGTGATAACTGAACTTCCCTATCAGGTTAACAAAGCCAATCTTATTATAAAGATCGCTGAACTTGTTAAGCTCAAAAAACTTGAAGGTATAAGAGATATCCGCGATGAATCGGACAGACACGGAATACGCGTTGTAATTGAGATAAAAAACAACTATGCTGCTGAAATAGTTCTGAATAAACTATACAAACTTACCAATGTCCAGACATCTTTTGGTGTCAATATGCTGGCAATTTGTCACGGGGTACCTCGAGTTCTGACGCTCAGGGACACACTGGAATATTTTGTAATACACCGCAAAGATGTTGTTACGAGAAGAACCAAATATGAACTCAGAGAGGCTGAAAAAAGGCTTCATATCCTTGAAGGTTATAAAATTGCATTAGACAACATAGATGAAGTCATAGCACTCATAAAAGCTTCTTCGTCAACGGCTGAGGCGAAAAAAAGACTCATGGACCGCTTCTCTTTTTCCATTGCTCAGGCCTCCAGCATTCTTGAGATGAAACTTCAGAAACTTACCGGTCTCGAAAGAGATAAAATACTGGAACAGTACAAAGAGACTCTTGAAAAAATTGCATGGTTCAAAGAGATACTTGCCAATGAAAACACCTTGAAAAATGTCATAAAAGAGGAGCTCGAAGAGATCAAAGAAAATTACGGGGATGAACGCCGGACCAGTATAGAGAATTATGACGGCGAAATAGACATGGAGGATATTATTCCCGATGATGATATGGTTGTTACTCTCACGAAAGAGAACTATATAAAAAGAACTCCTCTCGATATGTACCGGACACAGAAAAGAGGAGGTAAGGGAGTCAGTGCAATAACTCCCAAGGATCAGGATTTTGTAAATCAGATATTCATTGCGTCAAACCACGCAATGCTTCTTATTTTCACTTCCTACGGTAAGGTCTACTGGTCAAAGGTTTATGAGATCCCCAAGGCTGGAAGAAACAGCCGGGGCAAACCTTTTATTAATTTTATAAGAATAGAAAAAGATGAAAGAGTTGCTTCAATACTTCCGGTCTCTGAATTTATAGATGATAACTATATTATGATGTCCACGGAAAAAGGGACTATAAAAAAAGTGGAAATGTCGCAATTCAGCAAGAGAAGATCGGGAGGCAAACGCGCCATAAAACTTAAAGAAGGCGATCGTCTGATAAGTGCCCGTATTACCAATGGTGAAAATGAAGTTGTTCTTTCAAGTTTGAAAGGTCTCGGAATAAGATTTCGCGAAAAAGATGTCCGTTCAATGGGGCGAGCTGCTTCAGGAGTAAGAGGAATAAAGCTGGACAAGGGAAATAAAGTTAAGTCCATGGAGATAATAACGCCGGAGGACACTCTCCTTTCAATTACGAGCAAAGGTATCGGTAAAAGAACCAAAGCGGAAGCTTTCAGACTTCAGTCGAGAGGTGGGAAAGGCATAATAACCATAAAAACATCCGATAAAAACGGTTATGTGGTAGGAACCCGAAAAGTTTCCGACAAAGATGAGGTCATGTTAATTACTTCAACCGGACAGGCCATAAGAATTCCGGCTGACGGTATAAGTGTAATCGGACGAAACACTAAAGGTGTAAGGCTTTTCAGAGTTGCTAAAGGTGAAGAAGTTGTAAGTGTGACAATCATAAAAGACCCTGCTGAAGAAAATTAAAATAATTTGTTGCATTCTTTTTTGTACATGCTATGATTTATATGTTTATTAAAGTTGAGTGAAATCTTTTTATGTAACTGGAATTGATTCTTGGAGGCGAAAATGCGTGAATTTATCGAATTTATCGCAAAAGAACTTGTTGATCACCCGGAAGATGTACATGTCGGGTTTATTGAAGGCGAAAGCACTTCAATAATGGAGTTGAAGGTTCACAATGATGATGTGGGCAAAGTTATCGGTAAAAGAGGTAAGACGGCTAATGCAATGCGTACACTTCTTTCAGCGGTTGCTACACGAAAAGGCAGGAAAGTCGTTCTCGAAATAGTCGAGGACTGATCGGAGCGTCATGGTAAAACGGAGGCCACTCCGTGCTGCTGACATAGCGGGATCATCGTCAACCGGGAAAAACTGGCTTCAGCTCTTTTTTCTTATTATTGCCGGTATCATTGTATTTTTTATACTTTACTATTTAAGTGATACCGGTTCGGTTAGTCGCATGGAAAAAGCACGGGAGTTTTCAGAGTATTATAAAGAATACTTCTATCCCCGTGCTTATACTTTTAAGATTTTTGACGATAAAATTCCTCTTAAAATGAAATCCACAAACATGGGCACGGAGTTTATAAGACACACTTTTCCTACCATGATTTCTGAAACGGAACGCGAAGTGGAAAATATAATGGCGTTTCGACATGAGCTCAACAAAAGAGATTCCGAAGACAGATACAGTAAGAAAGCAGTGGAGCTCGGCAACGAACACAGATTGTTTGGTTTAATAGAAGAAGGGATTGATATTTCAAAGAAAACTCCTTTCAACATTGCTTCAGGTGAAATTCACGATGCTTGGGTCAGAGCATTCAAAAGAAAACAAAGATATGATGCTCTTTTAAAAAAGAAACGAAGACTTGAAAGGTTGCTTTCTTTTGATGACAAACAACCCGGGGATACTGAATTTGTTGCTGATCTGGAAAAAAAGTTTGAAGAGAAAGAAAGAAAAGAAAAGATTCCTCCGGAGCGTTCACTTCGTAAAAAGTTGAAGAAACATTTAAATTCTTCTGATTATAATGAGTTAACATCTTTTATTGAAAAAGCGATATCAGAAAAATATACAAAAAAGATACGCGGACTTCTTTTATATGAACTGCTCAATACTCTTGAATCCATAGAAGAAAGATCCGGTGTTCTTCCAGATATGAAAAACCTCAGAAAATTTATTCCTTTTGCAAAAGCGGACAATATTTCCGTTGAAAATGAAAAAGGAAGCGTAAAAGTAAAAAATATAAATACATCTGTTCTTTTGAGAATATTCAGAGAATCACTTTTTTTGGATATATTGAAAGAAAAACTTCCTGAAGAGATGAATTACATAATACATCTCGGCAGCAGGCACGGTATATGGAAGTTGCCGGAAAAATATCAGAGATGGGTTGTTTCTCTTGATAATCCTTACAATGTTTTGACCTCTCCGTCAGTTGCGGGAATAGCACTTTTCCCTGAAAGTGGTGCTTTTGTCACAACAAGAAAAAGAGAGAAGTATTTTGTATGGGAGGGTAAAGAGTACGATCTTCCCGTTGATTGGCGAACTGCTTTGCCGGAGAAAAACAATATTGCAGCAATAGTGATTGCAGACAGTGCTGTAAAAGGAAGGATGCTATCCTATGCACTTTTCATCTCCGATGATGATGATGAGCTTTCTGATGTTGAAAAACAGTTTCCCGACACAGCATTTCTTTTGTTGAAAGACAGATCTCAGGTGAAAAAATCTTCGCTTTCAGTTTGTCCTGAAGTTGCTGAAAAATTAAAACCATATTCAAGACCCGATGCAAATGTTTCTCTTACGGCTATCCGTTCAGCCATGCTAAAAACAAGACAGGAACTTTCACCGGAAGAAAAAAGTTGTGAAAAAAAAGAGATCAAAGTTTATTATCTTGCGAGAGACTATGAACTTTATGTGCCCGAATCTGCAGAGAATGCTTATGTTCCTGTAAAAGATGAAGAAAACGAAGAATGAATCCAGAAAGATCAGGTTAGTACCTGAACCGTCCGACTCTCTCATTGTAAAATAAAAAAGCTTTCTGTTCTTAAGAAGTTACAAAAATCGCCGATTAACCTTCGGGTGAACCTCAGATTTTGTGTAACTCTTCTGAATCAGAATTCTTTCCCATGTTTTCTAACTCAGAATCGAACGATTCAGGTTGGATATCTTTTCATACCGGACAAAAATTTTTTTACAAAATATAAAAAATTGGGTATAGTGCTCGACAGTAAGCTGGGAAAGCTTTAAAATATTAGCTGTATGAGTTTTTTTAAACGCACAACTGATTTTTTATGAAGGAGTGAATGAATTATGGATGTTATTGATCTCGTCATTTACACAGCCATTGCTGTACTCGGTGTTTCTCTTATTTACATCATATGGAGTTATGCCAAAGGTCTTCGAGGGTCGCCCTACGAAATATATCTTCTGTTTTTTACCAAAGTTACTGAGTACTCAGCTTACGGGGCCATAAACATATCGTTTATTCTGTATCTTTCTTCGGATATGGGACTTTCCGATGTTCAGGCCGGTACTTTTATGGGGGTGTTCGGTGTCGCAACCTCTCTTATGGTAATGACGGTCGGACCTGTTTGTGATGCCATAGGAATAAAGAAGACACTTCTTTTCGGGGCTTACACGCTGCTTTTTTCAAGATTTTTAATGCCTTTTATGCCAAATATATATCTCGCTGTTCTTTTCGGTTTCTTCCCCATGGCTTTTGGTATTGCCATAACAGGACCGGTTCTTTCAGTGGGTATAAAAAGGTTTACAACCAAAGAGACAGCTGCACTGGGATTCGGATTGTTCTATACTCTGATGAACATAGGCTGGGCAATCGGAGCCCAAATTTTTGATACCATGCGGGGAATTTTTGGTGAAACCGCAGGTGCCGAACTTCCGCTTGTGGGAATTAATCTTTCAACTTATCAGATGATTATTCTCATAGGTTTCTGTATAAACATTCCTGACCTGATAGCCATAATTTTCATGCGTGACGGTGTTGAAATGACAGAAGACAGAGGTGTTGTAGTTACTCCCACAGCGAGAATAGGAGATGGAGGGAATTTTTTCAACGCTTTTATCAGTACAATTAAAAACACAGCAATAGACACCTACAAAAAAATGAAAGATGTTGTCAGTGAAAAGGCTTTCTGGGTGTTTATTTTCATGCTGGCAATGACCGTTTTTGTAAGGCTTGTTTTCTCGCACTTTCATTATACCTTTCCGAAATATGGAATCAGAATTCTTGGTGACGGTGCTAAAATAGGGAGTATTTACGGTGTCCTGAATCCCTCTATGGTTGTTTTTATCGTTCCTCTTGTGGCGGCTCTGACAAAAAAAGTTTCTTCCTATGTCATGATGTTCTGGGGAACTCTCATATCGGCAGCTTCTGTTTTCATTGCCGTGATTCCGCCGGAACATTTCAGCTTTCTCACTGACACATGGGTCGGTGAGATTGTTTACAACAGATGGCTCAGTGTTCCGCCTGATCAGCAGACTCCTCTCTACTTCACACTAATAGCTTTTATAATAGTTTTCACCATAGGGGAAGCTTTCTGGTCTCCGAGACTAATGCAGTTTACTGCCCAGATCGCACCTCCCGGAAAAGAAGCTTCATATCTTGCTTTGGCCATACTGCCCTGGTTTGCGGCCAGACTTTTCGTGGGACCTCTTTCAGGATGGCTTGTCAGCAGCTACACCCCCGATGGTCTGCCTTCGGGACTTGAAAACTATCCTCAGCATTACATGATATGGTTAATAGTCGGTGTAACCGCCATGCTGACCCCCATCGGACTTCTCATATTCAGGAAAATATATATCGAAGCGGAAGCTCGTGGAGCCTGAGTCCGGTTTTTAATTTCTTTTCGCCAGAACTGTGACTTTTGTAAAGTAGGCAGATCAGATATCGGATTAAATTTTCTTGACAAAAAAGCATTCCATAGCAAACTCCTATGAGAGCTTATGTTTTCAGGAGGCGACATGTCAAGAATTCACGAAAGTATTCTTAAACTTGTTGGAAATACTCCGCTTGTGAAACTAAACACCATGAGCAGAGAGACGGGGGCGGAAGTCATTGCAAAACTTGAATTTTATAATCCGCTTTCAAGTGTGAAAGACAGAATAGCAAAAGCTATGATCGAAGACGGAGAGAAAAAGGGTGTTCTTAAAAAAGGTGTGACTGTTGTGGAGCCCACAAGTGGCAATACCGGTGTAGGTCTGGCTTTTGTATGTGCAGTCAGAGGTTACAGGCTTGTTCTTACAATGCCCGATACAATGAGTGTCGAAAGACGAAAACTTCTTAAAATTCTCGGTGCGGAACTGTTTTTGACTCCCGGAAAAAAAGGTATGAAGGGTGCAATTGACGAAGCTGAGAGACTGGTGAGAGAAAACGATGATTATATAACTCTTCAGCAGTTTTCAAATCCGGCAAATCCTGAAATTCACATGAAAACTACAGCAGAAGAGATTCTTGAAGATTGTGATAACAGAGTTGATATTTTTGTTGCGGGTGTCGGGACAGGGGGAACAATCACCGGTGTTGGAAAAACCCTTAAAGAAAGATTGCCCCATGTTAAAATAGTTGCTGTTGAACCTGCTGACTCTCCTGTTTTAAGCGGAGGTGAGGCCGGTTCTCATAAAATTCAGGGCATTGGAGCGGGTTTTGTTCCATGTGTGCTTGAAAAGAATATAATAGATGAAGTTTTTCAGATATCAACGGAAGATTCTTTTTCAGAATCAAGAAAAATTGCAAGAGAGGAGGGAGTCTTTTGCGGTATCTCCAGTGGAGCAGCTTTGAGTGCGGCAAGAAAAGTGGCTGTTAAACCTGAAAACAAAGGAAAAAGAATTGTTGTAATTATTCCTGATACAGGAGAGAGATATCTTTCAACAGAACTTTTTGAGTGAGGCAGATGTTGTTATCTGCCTCAGTTTATAACGGGGAGGTGTTTATGAAACGATATTTTTGTGTCATTATAATTCTTTTTCTTTTAATATCCTGCAGCAGTAAAGTTCAGGTTCCTGATAAAACAGAGACCGTCGGAAAGCCGGAGATTAAGCAGACTGAAGAGGATATTGAAAACCCGGAAAAAGTTAAAAAAACTGTTTTTTCTCAGAGTGATTACAACGATTTTATCTCTTCTGTTCGTGAAGGTGATTCTTCCGAGGTTATAAAAGCTGTTGAAAAAGGTATCGATGTCAAGCAAAAAGATGAAAGTGGCAACACTGCCTTGCACTGGGCTGCCGGTCGTGGAGAACTTTCTCTTGTGAAGCTTTTTGTAAAAAAAGGTGTTGATGTCAATGCAGTTGACGGTTACAGGGCGGAGCCTGTAATTATGTGGGCGACTAAAAAAGGTCAAAAAGATGTTGTTGAATGTCTTGTTGAAAAGGGTGCGGATATAAATCTCAGTGATAAATATGGAGAAACCGCTCTCATGGACGCCGCAAGGTACGGTCATTATGAAATGGTGGAATTTCTTGTTCATAACAGAGCTAATGTCAACGATCGCTCTGTTACGGGAGAGTCGGCACTCATGTATGCTTCTTCAAATGGGCATGAAAATATTGTTGAATTTCTCGTGAATAACGGAGCCAACATAAATTTTGTCAACTACAGGACCAGTGAAACTGCTCTTGCAAAGGCGAAGAACAGAGGTCATAAAAAAATTGTCAATATAATAAGGAGGCAGGCTGCCACAGAGGGAAAACTCATAAAAAGACCTGAAAAACCTGAAGACAAAGGTTTTGTAAATGAACCGCCCGGTGAAGAAGAACTTTATGCCGCTTGGGGCGGCAGAGAAAACAGTCTCCCTTCAACTCTTTCATCGAGATATATAAATATGCACATGAAAAGACTTCTTCCTCGTATAACAAAATGCTATCAGAAAAGATATGAACAAGGTGACCGTAACATGATGGGTACCGTGGAAATGGAGTTTCGTATTGCGGGTAACGGTGAAATAGTGGATGTTTATTTTACTACGGAAAAATACCAGTCATCTCTTTTCGGAGATTGTATACTTGAAGTTGTCAAAAGTAAAAAGTTCCCCATGTTCTATCAAGGAGTCCTTCTTTTTAAATATCAGTACACATTCTGATTTTTTTATTGTTGAATTTTTATGAATAAAATTTTATAAAATGTCTCGAAACTTGTTGAATTACGGATATTTACGCTGTTTTGGCGACCACCACATCTTGTGTTGTTTTAATTTTTTAAAAAAAAATCACACTATATCTTGACATATGTTTTTTCGTCGCTACACTGAATCCAGTGTTTAAATTTCAAGTTACGGGGGTACTTAATGTTACAGATTAGAAAGAGAGACAAGTCTCTTGCGGGTTTTGACATCGGCAGAATTAAAAATGCTGTTCAGCAGGCTTTTGAAGCCACAGAAAAAGTTTTCACACCGGAAATTCTTGATATCCTGGCTTTGAGAGCGACATCCAAGTTTCAGTCATTTGTGAAAGACAATATTGTTGATATAGAGAATGTCCAGGACAGTGTTGAGGTTGCACTTGAGGAATCGGGTTACGGTGATGTGGCCAAAGCTTACATTTTATACAGAAAACAGCGTGAAAAACTGCGTAATATGAATGCAACTCTTCTTGATTATAAAAATCTTGTTAATAATTATGTAAAGTCTGAAGATTGGCGGGTGAAAGAAAATTCAACAGTTACATATAGTGTGGGTGGTCTTATTCTGCATAATTCCGGGGCTGTAACTGCCAATTACTGGCTCAGTGAGGTCTACGACGAAGAGATAGCCACCGCTCATAAAAACGGAGATTTTCACATACATGATCTTTCAATGCTCACTGCATATTGTGCCGGATGGTCTCTGAAACAGCTTATAGAGCTCGGGCTCGGAGGAGTAACGGGAAAAATAACATCCGCTCCTGCGGCTCATCTGACTACCATTGTCAATCAGATGGTTAATTTTCTCGGGATTATGCAGAATGAGTGGGCAGGGGCGCAGGCTTTTTCGAGCTTTGATACATATCTTGCTCCTTTTGTTCGTATTGACAATCTGAAATACGAAGATGTCAAGCAGTCCATACAGTCTTTTGTTTTTGGAGTCAACATACCTTCGAGATGGGGGACGCAGGCTCCTTTCAGCAACATAACTCTTGACTGGACATGTCCTGAAGACCTGAAGAATGAACCGGCAATTACAGGAGGAAAAGAGCAGGAGTTTACTTATGGAGACTGTCAGAAAGAGATGGATATGATAAACAGGGCGTTTCTTGAGTTGATGATAGATGGTGATGCTGCAGGCAGAGGTTTTCAATATCCTATACCAACATATAATATTACCAAAGATTTCAAATGGGATACGGAAAATGCACAGCTTCTTTTTGAAATGACTGCCAAATACGGAACACCTTACTTTCAGAATTTTGTAAATTCCGACATGGAGCCCGGTGATGTCAGAAGTATGTGCTGTCGTCTTCAGCTGGACAAGCGTGAACTGAAGAAAAAAACAGGCGGGTTGTTCGGAAGCGGAGAAAAAACGGGAAGTATAGGTGTTGTCACCGTCAATCTTCCGCGTATCGCTTATACTTGCGAAAATGAAAAAGAGTTTTATTCCAGGCTCGGCAGACTCATGGATGTGGCTAAAAGAAGTCTTGAAACAAAAAGAGTTGTTACTGCCAGACTCATGGAGCACGATTTCTATCCGTATACAAAAAGATACCTTGGGAATTTTGATGCCCATTTCAGTACCATAGGTCTTATCGGAATGAATGAAATGTGTCAGAATGCACGCTGGATTCGTGATGCCATTGGTGGAAAAAAGGGAAAAGTTTTTTCGGAGCAGGTTCTTGATTTTATGCGTGAGCGTCTTATGACTTATCAGGAAGAGACCGGTAATCTTTATAATCTTGAGGCCACGCCGGCGGAAAGTGCAACTTATCGTCTTGCCAAAATGGATGTGGCAAGATTCAAAGATATTGTAACTGCTGCAGGGGATGAAGCAGAACCTTTCTATACCAACAGTTGTCATCTACCTGTTGATTTTACAGAAGATCCTTTTGAAGCTCTTGAGATACAGGATGCTCTTCAGACCAGATTTACCGGAGGTACGGTTTTTCATACATTTCTCGGAGAAAAAGTCAATGACTGGAAAACAACAGCAAAGCTGGTCAATAAAATTGCCGACAGTTATCACATTCCTTATTTTACAATAACGCCGACTTACAGCATATGCACAAGTTGCGGATATATTCCCGGGGAACACGAAAACTGTCCTGACTGCGGGAGACCTGCAGAAATATACAGCCGGATAACCGGTTATTATCGCCCCGTCAAACACTGGAACAAGGGAAAAAGTTCTGAATATGAAAAAAGAAAAACATATACCCTTGAAAACGAAGTTGGTTCCGGTGAAAAGAGCAGGGAAACTGTAGATGCTGAAATTCCTGTTTCTGCTTCTTCAGGTGCTATCTCAGTTAGCTCTTCCTCTGATGAATACAGAAAAATAGAGACAGGATGCATGAACCCTGAAATACAGGCTGAAAGTGTTCATGATGGTATATTTGTAAAGAATCCTCTTTATGACAAAAATGAAGAGAACCATAAAAAAGTGGAAAAAAAGCTCATGCTTTTTACAACTAAAACATGTCCGAGCTGTCCAAAAGCAAAGGATTTGATATTTTCTGTGCACAGAGATGTCAAAGTTATTGATGCGGAGGAAAATATAAACCTGTCAAGAAAATATGGAGTTCGTTCTGTTCCCACTCTTGTTGTAAAAGATACAACGGGAAACAGTATGAAGAATTTCACGGGACTAAGCGGAATCCGTCGCTTTTCAGAAAATCCGGGATTCTGATTTTTCTGTAATTTTTCATGAAATCTTATTTTTTTGAAAAAGAAAAAGTTTCCCAGCTCCTGTCTGTTTTACAATGTGATGATTCTCGTATTGTTTTTCATGCCGGCAAGCACAGTTTTCAGGGGTTTTCGGGAAATGATAAACTCTGGGAGCTGAAACTTCCTCTTCTAATGAATTTTCCCTGTGAGAAAAAACAAAAAATCAGTTCCTTCGGAACAATACCTCCTCATACCATAATTCTTGTAAGAAGCGGGGATGCTGCATTGGGGTTTCATGATGGAAACAGTTTTTTGCGTCATAAGATAATACATTCCTATATGGTAAGGAAAAAACATGGCAAATCTCAGCTGACCTATATGAAAAAAAAGGGAAAATCAAGAGGCGGAGGCCCTTTGAGACTCAGAAATGCTGTGAAATTTTTTGAAAATATTCAGAAAAAATTAAGGTTATGGAATGTTGCCGACTATAGTCGTTTTATTTTGATATACTGCCCCGAACAGTTGAAAAATATGCTTTTCTCAGATGCCCCCGGACTGCCTTTTTCAAAAGATGATGAAAGGATAAGAAAAGTACCTCTTGACATAGGGAAACCCTCCATGTCTGAGATGAAAAGAGTGCATCATCATGCTCTCGGTGCGGTACTTCTATGCTTTGAAGATAAAATGAAGGAAAGTTCTTTGTGCAGTTCCTCAGTTTCCGCTCTGTTTCCTTTCAAGAATGAAATTTGCGGTTATCCTGGCAAGTTTTGAAGCTGAATCAGCTTTTATCACGGCTATGATATCTTCATTACCCTTTGCCTGTTCAGGTTTTACTATATACACATGATACATAATTGACATCAGTTTATGATATGCTCTAACTCTGAGATCATCGTTTGTGTAATCAAGGGTCTGTCCTCTGTCTATGACTACATTGAACCCTTTTTCTTCTAACTCCTTACTTATATTTTTCAGAGATTTAAGTTCTGATTCGTTTTCTTCCTGAGAGTATATGTAAATGGTAGATACATCTGAAAAATTAAAGTCGGGATTTTTTATCTGTATTCCCCGGTCGGCACGGTCTCCCGACATGCCTTTTGTTTTTGTCGGTGTGTATTTTTCACTGCATCCTGTTGTTGCGAAAAACATTAAAAAAACTGTAAAAAAATTAATTTTAATCAGCAGGTTCATTTTAGTCTCCCGATATACTTATCCCTCAAAAACGAAACTATTCCTGATATTATTGCCTACTTTGATGTTTTTGTCAAGACTGGCTGTTCTCACGCATTCTGCAGAGGCGATTCATGAATCGTCTTTTTTTTCCGGGAAATTCGTTGTTTCAGGACAATTCGCTAATTGTTCCTACTTGTTTATTCTGTGAGTTTATGTTATTATAAAACTGAACCGTTCGACTCTCTTATTGAAAAATGAAAAAGCTTTCTAACTCAGAATCGAACGATTCAGGTATAAACTGTCTTTAGGTGTTTTGAGGAGGTTATATTATGCAGGAAGCTGTTTCAGCGTTGCAAACTGTTTTCGAACAGATATTCCGTGCGGCTGAAAAATCCGGACGGGATACTGATTCTGTAAAACTTGTGGGTGCTTCCAAGAAGAAGGATGCTGCTCTTATAAGAAATTTCAGACGCAGCGGTCTAAAAGATTTTGGAGAAAATTATGTTCAGGAATTTTTAGGGAAACATTCCGATTTGGTGGAGGAGGATATAAACTGGCATTTTTTTGGGCATCTCCAGCGTAACAAAGTTAAATATATAATAGACAAAGTTGATATGATACAGTCTCTGGACTCTGTCAGACTTGCAAAAAAAATACAAAAAGAGGCGGAAAAAAAAGAGCGAAGCTCTGTGGATGTGCTTATTCAGGTAAATGTTGGAAAAGAGGATCAAAAAAGCGGAATAATGCCTTCGGAGCTTCCGGAGCTCATATCTGAAATAAAGAATCTTAAGAACTTGAATCTCAGGGGGCTTATGTCGCTGCCTCCTTTTTTGGAACCTGAAGAATTAAGACCGTATCACAGAAGGCTCAGAGAGCTTCGCGACAGAATGCTTACAGAGATGAAGCTGGATTCCGGAATATTCTGTGAGCTTTCAATGGGAATGTCGAGAGATTTTGCAGTTGCCGTGGAGGAGGGGGCAACTATAGTCAGAGTGGGAACCCTTCTTTTTGGCGAGAGATAACTTCCGCTATTTTGCATGTGCGAAACTTGAGTCAAATAATATTTCTTATGCAGTACGAGGCGGCAAAGTGTCCTGCTGTCTGTGGAGCAAATACAGCCGATCCTTGTGTTTTTCGAACTCTTCCCTGATTATCTCCTTTTTTTTCTTTTTT